>CALMMH010001066.1 GCA_937868145.1 uncultured Phycisphaerales bacterium | reverse complement strand
CGTCCGGACCGCTGAAGATGTGCGACAACATGTCGGTCCAGAAGGCATGACGCGCGTCCTTGCTCGTATTGAGCGTGGCCCGGCCCTGGACTTGGAGATAGGGCCCCATGTTCCGCGGATCCGTCACGCCGCAGGTGAGATGGACCTCCGCATTCTTCTTGATCTGCGAGACCTTGCGGGCGGTGATGAACGTGGCGCAGCGGATCGTCATGTCCGACGACGCAACCGTCATGACGTACCGCACCCAGGGCTTGCCGTCCGCCGTGATCGTCGCCAGGCTGGACATCTGCATCTGTTGCAGGATCTTGAGGATTCGTTCTTTCAAATCGGACATTGTTCGGCTCCTGTCGAGGTTGTTCCGTTGAGGTTCAGTTCGACGCGTTCTTCCACGCCTTGAGGATCTGGAGGCATTCGATCATGGAGCGGCCGTTGTGATAGCCTGCTTTCCAGGGGTTGGCCTTGTCGCCCCGGGCCTGGCCGGCGGCGGTCACGGTCGCGTGCCATTCGCCCACCTGCCAGTCCACCAGGTGGTTCTCGATGAAGTTGAACGTGCTCTCGAAGACCGCCAGGTACTTCGGATCGTTCGTGCGGTCGTACATCCGCAGGGCGCTGACGATCACCTCGGCCTGCACCCACCATGATTTCTCCCGGTCGTCGGCGGGCGAGCGGAACTTGCCGGTGTAGAAGAAGCCGCCGTTGCGGTCGTCCTGGCCATATTGGATCGAATACTTGAAGAGCGTCTCGTACAGGTCCATGAAGGGCCAGTTCGGGATGCCCGCCGCGTCGCAGGCGTCCATCAGCAACCAGATGTTTTCGATGTCGTGGCCGTACGAGACGCGGGCGAAGTTGCCGCCCAGTCGCGGCGTCCAGTCCTGCTCGTATTTGTCCGTGCAGGCCCCAAGGTCCTTTCGCACGACGGTGTTGCTCTCGATATTGATCAGTTCAAGTAATCGCTCTCTCGCCAAAGGCAGTCTGCTTGCCCGGTAGAACGTGGTGACGGCCTCGAGCAGGTGCAGATGCGTGTTCATCAGCTTGAGGTTGCCGGGGGCGCCCATATACGACGAAGCGTCCGATGTCAGAGGCGTCCAATCAGGGCTGAAGTACTCGACATACCCGCCGTGAACCTTGTCGTGCGATTTCTCTTCGAGCAGTGTGAAAAACTGCGTGGCGAAATCGAGGGCTTCCTGGTTGCCGCTGGCCAGGGCATATTCGGAGATGGCGTACAACGCGAACGACTGGCCGTAGAGGTGCTTGTTGGTCTTGAGCTTCTGATTTCCGGTGGCGTCCACCTCCCAGTAGAAGCCTCCGTTGCCCGGGTCCCACATCTTCTCTTTGAGGAACCGGTATCCAAGCTCGGCGGCCTCCAGATACTTGGTGGGTTCGTATCCTGCTCTCGCCAGCCGCGAGAACAGCCACACCTGTCGGCTCTGTGTCACGATCATCTTGGTCACGGGTTCCTTGAGTTTCCCCTGAGCGTCAAAACTGATGATGTACCCGCCGTTCGTTCGATCCAGGCTCTTGCTGTACCAGAAGGGAACGATGTTCTCCGTGAGGATCTTCTCCAACCTCGGTACATACTTCTCCGCGATTGCGGCTGGCTCCGACGCTTGCGTCCAGCCGGACATCAGGAGGATTGTCACAAGGGGTATGAGCGACCGTCGTCGAAGTGAATTCGTTCTCATAGGTACTCCTTGCCATAGGCTCATTTGGGGCTGTCTAATGTCTTACAGAGTTCATCGATTTGTTTTTCGACTTCGAGTTCCCTGTTGGGATGCCCTTTCCAGACGATCCGTCCGTTGGGCGCGATCAGGAATGCCATCGGGATTCCGTTAACGCCGAAGGCCCTGCCCGCCGGACTGTCGAAATCCGTCAGGCCTTCTGCCCCGGCCCAGACATGGCGGAGGTTGGTCCAGCCTTCACATTCGGTACGCCGCTTCACAATCTCCGGACTGTCGTCGATGCTGGCCGCCAGGATCTCGACACGTCCGTCCCAGTGAGTAGAGTGCCTTGTCATCATCTCGTTGAGCCGAATCATGGGGAGTTGGCACGGACCGCACCACGTGGCCCAGAACTCCAGGAAAACCACGTGCCCTCTCAGCGAATGCAGCGGCACATCTCTGTTCTCATGGATGTCCAGAAACGTCACGTCGGGAGCGATATCATTGACCTCCGGAGCCAGGGCGAATTCGAAGTGCTGATTCCCCGGTTCTGTGACCCGCATCTTGGCAAGCCATTCTTCGCCGATGCGCAGGGCGAACTCGGGCCCGTTCGGCCCCGCGGCGACGTTCGCCAGGCGGAGTCGCCCCTCGTCGTCCAAGGCGTCTTCCAGCACGGGCAGCCACTCGCCATGGGGCACGACGTAGGTCAACGTGAATCGTTTGCCTGCCGCGGGCTTGCCACCACATTCTCTGACGACCACGTCGATCGTATTGTGGCCGCGCCAGCCATTCGGGTCGGAAGGAGAGTAGGTCAGCTTGAGGGTCTTCTCTTCGCTGGCCGCAAGCTGGAATGGAACGTTATCAGAATACCATCGCATATCCGCCTTCTGCGATTGGGACGAAGCCAAGGTTAGAATCGCCCGGTAGCGGCCGGGAGGCAAGTCGGTCAAGGTGACGTCCACGGGCGACTCCTTGAACTGTCGCAGCAACCAGAGGGTGATGTAGTTGCCTGCTTCGGGAATCTGGCACGCCAATCTGATTTCCGAGGATTCGTAAGGAGGGAGGCCGCCCGCCTGCACCGCGTCAAACTGAAGATGGAGCGTGGCCGCCGCCGGGATTTTCCACTCGATCCTGCCATCGGCTAAATCGTCCTCATCAAAGTACCCGCTTTCGACGGATCGCAGGAATCCCGGTGCGTCGATGGCAAGGAGAAAGGGCGGTGATTTGATCGGGACCCGGAACTGGTAGTGCCCCTCGGCGATCCGCTGGACCTTGGACATCTCAAAATCGGGGACATAGTCCGGGCTCTGGTTCTCCGGCATTCGATAGATTCGCACGCGACTCGCGAAATCGCGATAGATGACACGTGGTTTGACTTCTTCGGGGATGTTCCGACCGTCCACCGTTTGCACGAACAGGTCGATCAAACGGCCCGGTGTTAAGATCACGGTCTCCTTCGCAGGCCTCGTGTACTCCAGGTGCAGGATGGCCGGGGCCAGGTCGGGAGCGCGAACGATCACCTGAATCTGCGGATCGTTCTGGAGCACGAGATAATCCGCGCCGCGAGGTCCAAAGCGAATCACCCCATCTCTTCCAGGCTGCCACTGGATATATCCCTCATGGTGCGTGTGCAGCATGGCCTCGAATTGGGGCACCGCTTTACCCTCCGCGTCAACGATAGTGAACGAAACGTTGACCTGGCGGGGCCAGACAACACTCCACGTCTCTGTCGCAGCCGACACGGTCGACAGGACCATCACGCCCGTTATCAAAGCGAGCCACCGAGACGTTCTTGTCTCCATTGCTTCTCCCTCCGATTAGGATCTCATGTCGTAGGTCTCCAGAATCCTTCGTCATTTCTTGTAGTGCTTGTCGGCGAAGTCCATGTAACGGTCCCAGTCGTAGTCGGTGACGTCGTGCTTGCCGGGGCGGATGTGATAGGCGATCGTGCCCATTGCCGGCTGGCTGACCGGCGGCATCTCGGCGACCGGAAGGGGCTCTTTGCCCAGGAGCTTGTAGACCGGTCCGGCGTAGAGAGCCGAGAGGAATTCGCCCTTGGGGTCGGCCCAGCGGTCTTCCTCGGCGCTGGCGACGTAGACCGGCCTCGGCGCGATCAGGGCGATCAGCATGTGCTGGTCGATGGGCAACTCGCCTTCCCTTCCGTTGTACTTCGTGAAATTGTCGCAGAACCAGTGGGGGAACACCGTGTTGATTCGCTGGACGGTCTCGCCGATGGCCCTGCGGGATAGGGCCGCGCCGCCGCAGCCGGAATTGTTGGAGATCACGATGGCGAAACGTTCATCCGTCGCCCCGGCCCACAGCGAAGTCTTGCCCAGTCGGGAGTGGCCCATGACCGCGACGTGCTTGTTGTCGATGTCCGCGTCCGTTTCGAAATAATCCATCGCCCGGCTCAGGCCCCAGGCCCAGGCCGCGATCGAGCCCCACTCATTCGGTGTCGGCTGGGTTTGGCCGTCCTTATAGTACAGCGGGTGGACGCCGTTCTTGAATCCGTCGTCGAAATCGGGGTCGATGTCGCCGTAGTAGATGGTCGCCAGGCCGTAGCCGCGTTCGAGAATCCGCTCGACCGGCCAGCGACTGGCGGCTTTGCCGCGGGAGTCGGGCGTGGCGCGATGGCTGGCTCCGGACTCGACCCAACTCTTGGTGATCGTGATGCCGGGGTCCGGGTGGATGGCGTGGTTGCCCTGGAAGTTCAGTCCGACGAACAAGGGGACGGGTTTGGCCGCATTGTTGGGCAGGTAGAGCAGGATTGTCATGTTGGGGTCCTGCTCGCGGCCGGTGAAGTAGACGGTCACTTCCTTGCGGGTGGCCTTGCCTTCGAGGGCGGTCTTGTTGACGGAGGTCGTGATGAAAGTCATCAGTTGCGGCTTGCCGGGAGCCTTGCCGAACATATGTTCCTCAAATAGCGAGAGGATTTCCGCCCGGCGTTTCTGCCGCCAGATGTCCGCGTCGGCGACCTTCGTCCCGTCATTGCAGACGAGGGGGTCGGGCAACGTGTACTGCGGCACCTTCGATTCGTCGTAATTAGCCTCCTGCGCCCCGCAGAGTGGGGGGAGAATGGTGAACGTCAGAGTTGCCAGGACGAGGGGGAAAGCGAGATTCTTGGCCATTTGTGAATCCTCCTTCTATTCGTTGTCCACCTATGCGACCGATGCTCGATAGGTACACCCAAATACCTGGGCTTTCAAGGAAAAAACTGGGTTCGCCCGTCCAGCCTCTTGCATACCTGGCAATTCCGACGAGGATTTTCCAGGAGATCTCCATGAAGCGCTGATCCACGATGTGTCGATAAAGAGGAACATGAGGAGGCACTGGATTTGGATATGACAATGGCGAAACGAAAAGTCGACAAGGAAGCTGACGCCGCTCGGACGGTTACGAACTGGATTCTGGCTGGTGGAGCCGTCGCGGCGGTTTTCTTCTGGTCCGCTTCCGCATCTGCCTTCGTCTCCATTCACGAGGGGGGGCACTGGCCTTCGGAGTGGCCCGTTCAGTTGGAGCCTTATCGGGAGCGAGCAAAGACCTTCGAGATCGGCACGGGCGGGGTCCGAGAAAATGTGTATGAAATCCGGTTTGAGAAGATCGAGGACTTCGAGCGGATCTGGCCCACCATTCTCAATCTCCGCGGCGCCGGCGCGTCATTACGCGTGTGCAACGTCGAGGAGCCGGGACAGGAGCGAAAGGAAGTGCTTCCCAACAACGCACCGGTTGTACGGATCTATGCGCCGGTCTACGGCAGCTCGGCCCAGAAACCGGGCGGCAGGGCACTCCCGGTGGGGCCGCCGTGGCCGCAGTCCGCGCTGCTTCCGGACGGCACCCTGCCCGAGTATGTCGCGATCTCGGAAGACGGAATGTACTGGATTCCGGCGGTTGGCGAGGTCTCTAACGGGTTCCGGCATCGAGCGAGGGTTGAGATCGAGCTTGTGGCAGACGGCCAGATCCTGAACTTCAACCGGATCCTGGTTCCGCGTGAAATTCCGATTGTGGATAACCGCACGTCAACGGAACCGCGGCTCGGGGCCACATGGTACGTCTCTCCGCAGGGGGCGTCCGATAATCCAGGGACCGCGGATGCGCCGTGGGATCTGGCCTCCACTCTGGCGGGCCGGCCCGCCGTTCAGGCGGGAGATACGGTCTATCTGCTCGAAGGCACCTATCGCAGACGCCCGAAGGAGTTGTTCGAGGTGCGGCTCCAGGGCGCGGTTGATAGGCCCATTCAGATCCGTCCTGCTGCAGGGCAGCGTGTCATGATCGACGGGGGACTATCGATTCAGAGTCCGTCCGCTCACGTGTGGATCTTCGATCTGGAGATCTTCGTGTCGGAGCCTCTTCCGGCCCAGCCAGTCGCCGCGGGCTCCAACCCTGCGGATCTGAGGCGGCCCGTCGGCGGCGTGCACATGCACGGCGGCAGCGACTGCAAGTACATCAATCTGATCATCCATCACTGCAACCAGGGCATCAGTTGCTGGAAGGACGAGCGGAATCCCGAGATCTATGGTTGCATCCTCTACGACAACGGCTGGGTGGGAGCCGACGGAGGGCACGGCCACTGCATCTATACGCAGAACGACCAAGGCACCAAGACGATTTCGAACTGCATCATGACTTGCCCCTACGAAGGCTGTTACACCCTACACGCCTCCGGGGCCGAGCTGGCCCCTGTGAACAACTACCTACTGACGGAGAACATCTGCTATGAGAAGGGACTGTTCCTGGTCGGCGGGATGCGTCCCAGCGAGGGCGTCCGCGTCCAGCGGAACGTCCTCTACGGGATCGACATGAAGATCGGCTACAACGCCCCGTACAACGAGGACTGCGAGATTCTCGACAACGTGGTCGTCAACGGGAAACTGGAGACCGCCCGCTACCGCAAGGTGACCTGGGACGGCAATCTGATTCTTCCTTCCAGCGACGCGCCCCGTTCGTTGAACAGCAAGTATGTCCTGTTGCCGAACCGATATGACCGCAACCGCGCGCACCTGGCCGTGTTCAACTGGGGTGACGCCACCGTCATCGAGGTCGCTACCGGCCGGTGCGTGGACGAAGGCGACACCGTCGAGTTGTTCGATCCCGAGGATTTATTCGGCAACGCGGTGGCGGAGCTCGTCTGCCGCGAGGGGATGATTCACGTCCCGATCTGTGGGGAATTCGAGGTTTTCGTGGTCAAGATCAGCCGGCGGTAGGGACGACCCCTCTATTGTTTCATGGTTTCGATTAGACGCGGATGCGCCTTGCGGTTTGCCGCGGCAACGTGAAAGGCCTCGCCCTGGTAGGCGTCCAGGTCGATGGGGAAGAGCTTCTCGCCGGCCCAGTCCGTCACGATTGCGCCGGCCGCCTCGGCGATGACCACTCCGGCCGCGATGTCCCAGAGCTTGGGCGTGCACATGACCCCTGCGACGAGCCCGCCGCGGGCGATGTACGCCAGATGCAGGGCGGTTGTGCCGAAGTTGCGGAACCGCGACTGCCGGATCAGATCGAGAATCCACGCCGGCAGGGGACCCTCGAAGTGACTGTCGATGGCGACGCTCGTCAGCGAGCCAATCTCCTGGTCGCCGGCGACGATAGTTCGGCCGTCCAACTGGGCTTCGCCGCCTTTGACCGCGGTGAACATCGCATCGGTCGAGGGGTGGAAGATCACGCCAAGGATCGGCTCGCCCTCATACAAGGCGGCAATGCTGACCGCGAAAATGGGGATGCCATGCGCGAAATTATGGGTCCCATCGATCGGGTCGATCGCCCACCAGATGGTCGGCGCGCCGGTCGGGGATCGTTTGAACAGCTTGCCGTGCTCGCCTTCTTCCGCGATGAATCCGTGGTCGGGATAGGTCTCTCGAATTTGCTGGATGATGATGCGCTGGCATTGCGGATCGGCTTGGGTTACCAGCTCGTTCTCGCTTTTCTGGACGGTTTTGACGTAGGGCATCTCTTCCATCGCATGCTGGCCCGCGAGGCGCGCCGCGACGATGGCCGTTTCCAGCATTTCGCTTAAATCCTTTTGTTCCAAAGACATAATGGCTCCACCAGCCGTATGGATTGACAGGTACACACGCGAGTTCTATTCTACAGGGAGTATGCAGGAAAGCCAACAGGATAGCAAGACGAAGGCCATTCGACGGGCTTCCAGACGTCAACGGACGATTGCGGCGGTGATCGCCTCCGGCGTTTGGGGGCTGTTTGTCGGTTTATGGCTGCTCCAGAGGGTTGGGTTTGACTTCGGATCGATCTTCCCGCCCTGCGGTTTGAGGATGCGGACGGGGCTCACCTGCCCGACTTGCGGCATGACGCACGCCGTGCTGGCTTTTGCCCAAGGCCAGATCCTGACGGCATTCTACCTCCAGCCTGCGGCGGGGCTGCTGTGCAGTCTGCTCGCGCTGGCGGCATTTTTCGCTTTCCTGATCGCGGTTTCGGGCGTATATTTCAGCTTCCTGGACAGGCTGTTGGCCGAAGTCAGGATCGTACACGTGGTTGTAGGTCTGCTTGTGATTCTTGCCGCCGGTTGGGCTGTCACCTTGGCGCGAGCCCTGGCGGCACAGACCTGAGATGGACAGTAGACTGAAAACTTGTGGGAGAAACGTCATGATCAGAGTGCTCATCACAGACAAGCTGGCGAAAGAAGGCATCGATCTGATTAACGCCACGGAAGGCGCCGAGGCAGTCGTCAAGATCGGCATCAGTGAGGATGAGCTGTCCAATATCATCCACGATTACGATGGGTTGATCGTCCGCAGTGAAACGAAAGTGACCGCCAAAGTCCTGGCCAACCCCGGACGCCTCAAAGGCGTGGCCCGGGCAGGCGTCGGCGTGGACAATATCGACGTGCCGGCGGCGACCCGCAAAGGCATTCTCGTGATGAACACCCCCGGCGGCAACACGCTCAGCGCGGCCGAGCATACGATGGCCCTGATGCTGGCGATGAGCCGCAACGTGGTGCAGGCCTGCAACAGTCTCAAGTCCGGCGCCTGGGACCGCAAGAAATACACCGGCAACCAACTGAACAACAAGGTTCTCGGCGTGATCGGCTTGGGCCGAATCGGCGTGGCCGTCGCTCGGATGGCCCACGGGCTGAACATGAAGATCCTCGGATACGATCCGCTGTCGGCGCCGACGAACGCCGAGGAACTGGGCATCGAGGTGACGGATAAGCTCGAGCGGATCTTCCGCGAAGCGGATTTCATCACGATTCACGTGCCGAAGAACCCGCAGACCCTGAACATGATTGGGGCCGATCAGATTGCGATGATGAAGCCGACCGTCCGCCTGGTCAACTGTGCCCGCGGCGGCATCATCAATGAAGACGCCCTGTATGACGCCCTGTCCAAGAAGCGGATCGCCGGAGCGGCGCTCGACGTGTTCAGCTCGGAGCCACCGCAGGATCTGCGGTTCGCTACGCTGGACAACTGCATCGTCACGCCGCACCTGGGCGCCAGCACGGAAGAGGCCCAGGTCGAGGTCGCGGTCGAGGCCGCCGAGATTCTGCTCGACGCCGCCAAGGGCGGGCCGATCCGCAACGCGGTCAACGCACCGTCCACGTCGGGCGCGATGCCGCCTATCGTCGGCAAGTACGCGGAACTCGCTCGTCGCATCGGCGCGGTGCTAAGCACGATCGCCCCCGGGAACATCAAAGGGGTTCAGGTCGAATACCGAGGCCTCATCGCTGGCGTGAGCGTTCAACCTGCGACCTTGAACTTCGCCATCGGCTTGTTGCAGAAGCACTTCGAAATGCCGCTGAACATGGTGAACACGCCCGTCTTGGCGAAGGAACGCGGCATCAGCATCGATGAAACCAAGAACACCGAAGCCCGCGATGTCGCGTCGAGCTTTACTGCGACCGTGACCACCAACGAGGTCAAGAGGACGGTGCGAGGCTCCGTGTTCGGGGAGACGCTGCTGCGGATCATCGAGATCGACGGGTTCCATGTCGAAATGACGCCGCAGGGCAGTGTGTTGGTGATCTTCAACGACGACCGGCCCGGCGTCATCGGCGCCGTCGGCACGCTGCTCGGCAACCACGGCATCAACATCGGCACCATGGGTGTCGGTCAGAAGCCCGAGTTGCAGAAGGCGGTCCTGGCGGTGAGCCTTGACAAAGAGCCCGACGACGCGACCATCCAGGACCTTCGGAAGCTCGACTTCGTCAACGACCTGTACGTCTGTACGCTCGATTGATTTTTCGGGGTCCGGCCCATACGATGGACACAATCAAGTGTTGCCCTGATGGCAACGATGCTTGAAGTTTGCGCAAATGGAGTGTGCGAGATGGCTGAGAGCCTGATCATCAGCGTCAGCGGGATGAGGGGCGTGATCGGGGAGAACCTGACGCCCGTCATCGCCGCACAGTATGGATGTGCGTTCGGAACATTTCTCAGAGACGTCGCTGTGGCCGACGGCCGTCGCCTGCGGGTCTGCATCGGACGCGATTCCCGCATCAGCGGTCAGATGCTCTTGTCGGCCGTGACGGCCGGGTTGTGCTCGGTGGGAGTGGATGTGGTCGATCTGGGACTGGTGACCACGCCGTGCGTGGGAGTCATGCTCCGCGAGCTGGGTTGCGATGGCGGCATTGTCATCACCGCTTCGCACAATCCGCTCCCCTATAATGGCATTAAGCTGCTGCTGGGCAACGGAATGGCCCCGCCGGCTCCGACCGCCGCACGGATCAAGCAGGCCTTCCTCGACGGACTGGCAAAGTACGTCGATTCGGTCCATTGTGGAGCGGTCAGCCGGAACGAGGAAACCGACCGGGTTCATGTGGAGAAGGTCCTGGCCACCATCTCGCCCGAGCGAATTGCCGCCAGGCGATATCGGATCGTTCTCGACAGCGTCAATGGAGCCGGAGCCAGGATCGCCAAGAAGCTCTTGGCCAAGCTGGGCTGCGAGGTCATCGCGATGAACGATGAGCCGACCGGTCTGTTTGCGCATGGAGCCGAACCGATCGCTGTCAACCTGACCGACCTGTGCCGACGGGTCCAGCAGGAGAAGGCAGACTTAGGGTTCGCCCAGGATCCGGACGCCGATCGGCTGGCCATCGTCGATGAGCACGGCGTCTACCTCGGTGAGGAGTACACCCTGGCCCTGGCGGCCAAGTATATCTTCTCCTCGCAAGGCGGCACGGCCGCGGCCAATCTGTCCACATCGCGGATGATCGACGATATTGCCGCAAGGGCGGGCGCGAAAGTTCTTCGCACGCCGGTGGGGGAGGCTCACGTAGCCAACGCCATGATCGAGCACGGCTGCATCATCGGCGGCGAAGGCAACGGCGGCGTGATCGACCTGCGGGTCGGCCCGATCCGCGACAGCCTCGTCGGAATGGCGTTGGTTTTGCAGTTGATGGCGGATAACGGCAAGAGCATCAGCAGCCTGGTCGCGGAGATCGGCGGTTACTCCATGCACAAGGACAAGTTCTCCGCCGATTCGCAGCAGGCCCAGGAGATCATGACGCGGGCGATGCGAAGATTCCCGGAGGCGGTGGCGAACACCGCGGACGGGCTGCGGCTGGACTTTGCCGACGCTTGGATTCACCTGCGAACGAGCAACACCGAGCCGGTGATGAGAATCATCGTGGAAGCAACGGACGAGCCCACCGCCAAACGCTACATCCAGACGGTTTCGGAGATACGGCAGTCGGTTCTGGGAGGTCGGTAGCGGACGAAATGGGGTCGGTTGCCAACCTGGTGTCGCCCCTCATCGTAGAGATTCTCTGTGCCCGGTCTTGGACCTCAGAGCTGTCCTGCACCCATGGCTTGATAGGTCCCGCGGGTTGATATACAATAAACAGTCTTTGTGAAGGTGCGGATTTTGGGCAGTCAGTGGACAGAACGTAAACCGGTCGTCCTGGTGGTGGATGACGAGCGAGATCACGCCGACGGTATTGTCGAGGCGTTTGGCAAGTTGGCCGTCAAGGCGCTGGCGGTGTATACCGGCGAGCACGCGGTGGAGGTGCTGCGGAACCAGGCTGTTGATGTCGTGGTTACGGACCTCAAGCTGGAAGGGAAAGTTGACGGCTTGGATGTGCTCCGCGAGGCCAAGAAACGCAGCGACTCCACCGAAGTCATTCTCATCACAGCCTACGCGACGATCGAAAACTGCAAGGAGGCGATTCGCCAGGGGGCTTTCGACTACCTCGTCAAGCCGCTCGACATCGACCAGCTTCGCACCCTCGTGGAGCGGGCCGCACGCAAAGCTCTGGCGGCGCCCTCGTGGCAGGTCCAGAGCCACCCGGAGCCGGAATCCTTCCTCTATGAGGGCATCAAGGGCGTCAGCCCGGTCATGCAGAGCATCTTCGAAATCGTCCGCCGGGTGGCCCCGACCAATATTTCGGTGCTGATCGAAGGCCCGTCGGGCACAGGCAAAGAGCTCCTGGCCCGCGCCATTCACGACAACTCGTCTCGGCGGGACAAGCCCTTCAAGCCCGTCAACTGTGCCGGATTGACCGAGACGCTCCTGGAGAGCGAGCTGTTCGGGCACGTCAAGGGCGCGTTTACCGGCGCCAACACGGACCGCAAGGGCCTCTTCGAGATCGCCGACAAAGGGACGCTCTTCCTCGATGAGATCGGAGATATGCCGCTGACGATGCAGGCCAAGCTCCTCCGCGTGCTCGAAGACGGCATCGTCGTGCCGGTGGGGTCCAGCAAGTCCACCGTGGTCGACGTCCGCATCATCAGCGCCACCAATCACAGCTTGCCCAAGCTGATCGAGCGAAAAGAGTTTCGCGAGGATCTGTACTTCCGCATCCGGGGTGTGAACGTCAGCCTGCCGCCGCTTCGGGAGCGGGCGGCGGACATCCCGATTCTGGCGGACCACTTCCTGGAGGAGGCAACGGAAGAGACCGGCTCTCACGTCAAGGGTTTTACGCCTGCGGCCATGGGCATTCTCACCGGTTACGACTGGCCCGGCAACATCCGCCAGCTTCGAAATGCCGTCCGGACGATGGTTGTGATGTGCGATCGCGAGAAGATCGACGTCCAGGATCTTCCGCCGGAGATGTCGCAGCAGCGGCGTCAACTCCCGGGACCGACGGTCGCGCCGGCCACGCCGGCGGGCGCGTCGCTCAATGACATCGAGAAGAAAGCGATCATGGACACGCTGGCCAGGACCCAGGGCAACCGCGAACAGGCCGCCAAGATCCTCGGCATCGGCGAGCGGACGCTCTACCGCAAGATCAAGGAATACGATCTCTAGTTGCGCGCTGTCGCACGCGGTGCGATCAGTCTTCATTTCCCGTCGTTCGCATCCGCTTCTGTCGCCACGGCGGCATCTGATCGATCGTGACATGGGCCCAGAGCCCCTTCTTGAGCGCTCGGGCGCTGGCCTCCAACTGCTGGTATTTCTGATAATACCCGTGCTTGAATCGCAGGTCCGCGTAGGCGAAACCCTCCGACAGCAACTCTTCGTTGAGGAATCGCCCATCAGGTAATTGGAGGTAGGCGAGCAGCCTCTCATATCGGTCGCGGCTGCCGGCCTGCTGATCGAGGTAGACTGTCGCGGATTGGCTCAACGTCAGACGCTTCGTGGCCGCCGTGGCCTCCTGGGCATAGTCCATTCTCTCCCGGTCGCCCGAGCCCATCTCCGGCGCGTCAATCCCGATCAGCCGGACTTTGGTCACTTCATCGGCTGAGTCGGCGACGCCGAGATGAACCGTATCGCCATCGACGACCCGCACGACGGGAAAGCTCTTGCCGTGATATCGTTCCAGGTCCGTGGCGAGAGTCTGTTCCCGCGGCGTCAACAGATCCGACCACCGCGGAGAGACGAAATCGCGGTCAAGCAGAATAAGAAGAGCCGTCCCGATCAGAGAGATGCCGATCAGGACGGCTCGATTACGTCTGCTCATCGCTCGTCTGGTTGTTCGCCTGCGAGCCAATTGGGGGAGTCCTATTTGGCCGCCTTGGTCCGCTGGCGGGCGGGGCGGTCCAGATCGAAGGCCAAACACACCGCTTCCAGGGCCCGTTCGACGTCCTGGCGGCCCACGGCGCAACTGATTCGGATCTCGCTGGTGGTGATCGAGTCGATGTTCACCTTGGCCTTGGCCAGGGCGCCGAACATCTTCTGGGCCACGCCGAACTGCGACCGCATGCCCACGCCGATGGCCGAGACCAAGGCGATGTCCTCGCGGGCAAAGATGTTGTCGAACCCGAGTTCGGCCTTCAGCTCGGTCGCCACTTTCTTGGCGGCCGCCAGATCGGACTTGCGGACCAGGAACGACAGATTCGCCTTCTCGTGGCTGATTTCGGTCTGAATGATGTCGTCGATGACGACCTTGGCCTCGGCCAGTCGGGCGAAAATCTGAGCGGCCGTCCCTGGGACATTCGGGATGCCTTGCAACCCGATCTTGGCCATGTCTTTTTGAATTGTCGCCCCCGACACCAATATACCTTCCATCTGTGGCACCTCGTGTGTGATGATGGTTCCCGGATTATCATTCGAACTGTTTCTGATGCGAATTCTGACATTGTATCGCTTGCCAATCGCCACAGACCGCGTATGCATCACGCCGGTTCCGACGCTGGCCATCTCGATCATCTCGTCGTAGCTGATCTCGTCGAGCAGTACGGCTTTCTGGAAAATCGTCGGATCGGCGGTGTATACGCCGTCGACGTCGCCGAAAATCTCGCATTCTTCGGCCTTCAAAGCCGCCGCCAGCGCCACGGCGCTGGTGTCCGAGCCGCCTCGTCCAAGCGAGGTGATGTTCCCACGCTCATCGACGCCCTGGTAGCCCGCGACGATCACGATCCGGCCGTCGTTCAACTCCCGCCGGATGAACTCCGAGTTCACGCTCTTGATCTGGGCGTTGCTGTAGACGCCGTCGGTGAGCATGTGAATCTGTTGGCCGGTAAAGCTGATCGCCTTGTGGCCCATCGCCTCCAGCGCCATGGCCAGAAGCGAGACCGTTTGTTGCTCTCCCGTACTGAGAAGCTGGTCCATCTCCCGCTTGGGAGGGTTCGGGTTCAGTTCCTTCGCATCGCGCACGAGTTCCTCGATCTGATGCGCACGCGCCGAAGCCACTACGCACACCTGGTAGCCGGCCTGCATCCGCTCGATGACTCGTCTGGCCGCCCGGCGGATCTGCTCCGCATTCGCCACGGACGTGCCGCCGAATTTCTGAACAATAATCGCCATAGTCGTCTTGTCACCCTTAAAAATCGTGAAGTGTACCGACGAGGACGCCGGTCGTCAATCGCTTCAATCGCGTCAACTTTTGAGGAAGTATTCCATCAGTTCGCATCCTTTTTCGATGCGCAGGCCCGCTTTGGTCGCGTTGGTCTCGCCGAAGCCTGCTCGCAGGATGCCGGTAACTCCCGTTCCTGCCATCGCGAACGGCACTGCCGCCGCGGAGTGAGCGCCGGCCTTGACCGGCGTTGGATGGTCCGGCAGCAGGAGGATTCGCCAGCTTTCATAACGTCGCAGCGCGTCCAGAACCGGGCCGACAACGTGCTGGTCCACCCGCTCGATCGCCTGTTTCTTCGCCTCGGCGTTGCGCTCATGACCGGCTTCATCGGGCGCCTCAACGTGGATGAAGACCAAGTCATACTTCTCGAGTGCTTCGATGGCGGCTTGCCCTTTGCCCTGGTAGTTTGTGTCCAGGAACCCGGTTGCCCCCGGCACGTCGATCAGATCGAATCCGACCAACTTGGCCAGTCCGCGGACGAGGTCCACGGCGGTGATCGCGGCGCCTTTGAGTCCATGCCGCTTGCGGAAGCTGTCCAGTCGGGCCTGTTTGCCCTGTCCCCATAGCCAGATCGAGCTGACCTGGTTTTCACCGAGGTCCTGGCGGACTTTGTTGATGTCGTGTCCGGCGAACAACTGCTGCGATTGGTTCATCAACTGAATCAGCAGGTCGGATCCCTTGCCGCGGGGCAGAAGCTTCTCGACCGGTTTTCCGATGTGGTCGTGCGGGGGATATGTGCGAACGTCGAAATCCACGCCTTTGAAGACCATCAGGTGCCGGTAGCTGACGCCCGTGTGCAGGGCGATCCGCTCGTCCTTGATGTTCCTGGCCAGTTCGCGGATCAGGCTGCTGCCTTCCTCGGTGGAGATGTGCCCGGCGCTGTGATCGGCCATCATGCCGTCGGCGATGGTCACCAAGTTGCAGCGGAAAACCCAATCGTCCAGGCCCAGGCGAATATTCTTTGCGGCCGCTTCGATCGGCGCGCGGCCGCTATAGTAATGCAGCGGATCGTATCCCAGCAGGCTCATCTGAGCGACGTCGCTGCCCGGTTCGAGACCGTCGGGCACGGTCTTCACCAGGCCCTGTCGGCCCTCGATGCTGATCCGGTCCATGTTGGGCGTCTGGGCTGCCTCCAATGGCGTCTTGCCCTCGAACTGATCGAGGGGCTCATCCGCCGCACCATCCGGAATGATGATCACGTATTTCGTCATGCATCCTTGTCCTGAGGGATGTCTACAATCCGCACGCACACGGGCTTTCCGCTGATGATATCGATTTTTCTCAACTCTGCCAAGGCCGCGGCCATGTTCTTTTCCTGCGTCCGGTGGGTCGTGATGACGACCGGAACGGTGTCGCCGGGGCCGGTCCCTTCGTGTTGCAGGGCGCCGGAAATGCTGATATCGTGGTCGGCCAGGATCGTGCCGTACTTCGCCACGACGCCCGGCTCGTCCTTGGCCATCACCCGGATGTAAAACCGGGTGACGATTTCGCCGATCGGCTCGATGAGCGATTTGATCTCCTCGCGCGGCCGCAGCCGCAGGTGGTTGAAGATCGTCTGAGAGTTGCCCAGGGCCACGTCGATCACATCGGCCATGACCGCGCTGGCGGTCGGCATCATGCCGGCCCCGCGTCCGTAGTACAGGGTCTCGCCGACGGCGCTGCCAAAGACGCTGATCGCGTTGAACGAACCGTCCACTCGGGCCAGTGCGGTCTCGGCCGAAATGAACGAGGGGTGGACCCGCAGGGAGAGCCGCCCGTCGGCGCTTCGCTGCGCGATGGCGAGCAACTTGATGCGGTAGCCCATCTCCCGGCCGTAGCGAAGATCTTCCTTGGCGATTCCGTCGATCCCTTCGACGAAGACGTCCTCCATGGCGATCTCCCATCCGAAGGCGATGGAGGCCAGGATGGCGAGCTTATGGGCGCTGTCCCCGCCGCTGATGTCGAGCGTCGGATCGGCCTCGGCGAAACCTCGCTTCTGAGCTTTGGCCAGGGCCTGGGCGAACTTCTCTTCCTTGGAGCTCATGTTCGACAGGATGTAGTTGCAGGTGCCGTTGACGATGCCATACATGGCGGTGATTCGATTGGCGGCCAAGCCCGTGCGGATCGCGCCGATGATCGGGACACCGCCGACGCAACTGGCCTCGAATGCGATGCACTTGCCGTTCTCGCGGGCGATGCGGTGCAGTTCGCTGCCGTGCGTGGCCAGCAGCGCCTTGTTGGCGGTGACCACGTTCTTGCCCGCCCGGAGCATCTTGATCTGGATTTCCTTGGCGATGCCGGTGCCGCCGACCAACTCGACGCCGACGTCGATGGACGGATCGTCAAGCAGCCGGTTCAGGTCGCGGGTCAGCACTCCCGGAGGCAGTTGCACGGGCCGGGGCCGTGTGGTGTCGGTGTCGACGATGCAGGCCAATTCCGGCCGGATGCCCATTTTCGCGGCGATGGTGTCCGCCTCTTCCAGGATCAGTTTGGCGACGCCTGCGCCGACGGTGCCGAATCCGACCACTCCAACTCGTACGCGCTTTTCTTCCACAGTTTCCACCTATCGTTTTCGCCGGCGTCGTCGAGGTCCCGCTGTTCGCAGCAGGTCCGCGAGACCCGGATGGTCTCATCACGGCCTGCCGGCGGATGCGGTCGCACCGGGAAGGCCGAGAATAGCCCTTGATTAGACGCGATTTGCCTGCGAGGGTCAAGGAAAAACCCGGCAAACCGGACAGCGGAGGGTACGGAATTGGGCGGTCCCCATCTTTGGTCGCACCGCCCTCCGTCGAGCCATGTGCCGGGACGTGACGGGGATTCTTCCGGAACGCGATGTCCGGACTTGCCAATCACCGTCCGATGAGCTACTCTCTTGAGGCCGGCGCATTGTCGCGACGTTCGGCGTCGGCGGGGAATTGAGAGACGAGTAGTTACGGCAGAAGGGAGGCCAAACATGAATTTGAGGATCGTTGCGTTGTTGTTGGTTGTGTCGGTGGTCGCCGGTTGTGCGACGGACGACTCGAAGCCCAGGTCGACGGCTGCCAAAGCGGAGACCGCGGCACAGACGCAGGAGGGGGGATTCAGCGATGATGTTGCGTTTCTGCGGGCGCACACCGAGGTGGTGATCCTGAAAGACCGCTCGGGAAAAGGGCAGGTCGTCGTGCTTCCGAAGATGCAGGGACGCATCATGACCAGCAGCGCCACCGGGCCGGAGGGGCTGAGTTTCGGCTGGATCAACCGCGAACTGATCGCTTCGGGCGAGTTCGTGAAACACATGAATCCGTTTGGCGGGGAAGACCGCTTCTGGCTGGGACCCGAAGGCGGACAGTTCTCCATCTTCTTCGAGAAGGGGGTTCCCTTCGATCTGGAGCACTGGTTCACTCCGGCGGTGATCGATACGGAAGCGTGGACGCTGGTTTCCAAATCGGCGCACGCCGCGATGTTTGAAAAGGCCATGCAGTTGACGAACTATTCCGGCACCATGTTTGATTTGCGGGTGACCCGAACGGTCCGGGTCCTCGATCGGCTTGCGGCCCTGGGCCTGCTGGGAACGACGGCCGGCGCCGATGTGAACATGGTGGCCTACGAATCGGACAACAAAGTCATCAACACCGGGGCCAAGCCCTGGACAAAGGAGACCGGTCTGCTGTCGATCTGGATTCTGGGCATGTTCAACCCATCGCCCGAGACGACCGTCGTGATCCCGTACAACGCGGGAGATGAGAGCGCGTTGGGTTCGATTGTCAACGACACGTACTTCGGCAAGGTGCCCGAGGATCGTCTGGTCGTCAAGGACGGTGTGATGTTTTTCAGCGCCGACGGGCAGTATCGCAGCAAGATCGGGCTGACGCCCCAGCGGGCCAAGAACGTGGCCGGCAGCTACGACGCTGTGAACAAGGTCCTGACGATCGTGCAGTACACCAAACCCGCGGACGTCGTCGACTACGTCAACTCGATGTGGCAGTTGCAGGACCAGCCGTTCCGAGGCGACGTGATCAACTCGTACAACGACGGTCCCGCCTCGCCCGGCGCCAAGCCCATGGGACCGTTCTACGAGTTGGAGACTTCCTCGCCCGCAGCCTCTCTTCCGCCCGGCGGGAGCATCGTTCATATCCATCGGACGTTCCATTTCAATGGGCCCGAAGCGTCGCTTGATCCCATCGCCAAAGCCACATTGGGGACGACCCTTGAGGAGATCAAGACGGCTCTCCCGTAACCGTGCGTGCAAGCAGCCTCTTGTGTTTTGAAAGCCCCGTTGTCGCCCTGCGCAAACACCGATTGCGCTGGGCGACAACCTTTTAAGGCCGCGAAGCACGAGGTCTACTTCGGCGACGACGCGGCCGCTGTGGCTGCCGCGGACGGCAAGGGCCGCATCTTCGTCGACGACATCCTCGCGGTCAAGTCCGCGACGGTTGTTGAATAACCCGAAGCCATAGCCGGGCAAGGGTGTTTATCAATTGTGTGTTTGGCCGGGGTCTGCATTCTGTGAGAGGCGGACCTCGGCTTGTTTTTGTGCATACATTTGCCGTTCGATCCCGTTTTCCGGGTTGACGATTCGGCGAATATCTCCAACAATGTGACGACCTTTCTCCACTGTCGTCAGGGTGGGTGGATTCTGCTGTCTGAACAGACAAGAGGGTGCTGTTAGATGCTACAGGATGTGGGCGTTTCGATGAATAAGTGCATGGCTGTCATATTGCTGGTTGCCGGATCGTGCGGGCTTGCTCCCGCTGCCTTGACGCAGCGGATCGAGAAGGTGGCGAATCCGCAGAAAATGTCCGGCTACTCGATCAACATCGTCGAGCCGGAATCCGGGGCCGTGATCTACAGCTATGACGCGCACAAGCCTCTGATTCCCGCCTCCAACATGAAACTGGTCAGCACGGCGGCGGCCCTGAAATACCTGGGGGCGAGTTTCGAGTACAAGACCCGCGTGGGCCTGAGCAACGGCACCCTCGTCGTGATCGGCAGCGGCGATCCGATCCTCGGGGATAAGGGCACCGACAGCAAGTATGACCGCCAGAGCGGCTGGGTCTTCGAGAAAATCGCGCAGGCCCTGCGTGAACAGGGGGTGGCCGAGGTCAACGACATCGTGATCGACACGACCGTCTTCGACGACAATCGCGTGCATCCCAGTTGGAAACCGGAGGAGCTGAACAGGTCGTATGCAGCCGAGGTTTGTGGCCTGAACTACAGTCTCAACTGCATCGAGCTCACAGCCACCAACCTCGGCAGCACCGTCGCGCTCCATGTCGAGCCCACGACCTCATTTATCGAAATGACCAGCCAGGTAAAAGCCGTCTCCACGAACGGTCGCGGCATCGGTTCTTACCGAACTGTGCAGCCGAACAAGATCGTGGTGTTCGGGGAGGTAAAGAGCAAGGAAGGTCCGGTCAAAGTTGCGATCGAGAAACCCGCCGCGTTCTTCGGGTTCCTGTTGGCCGAGCATCTGGCTCGATCGGGGATCACGGCCCGAGGCAAGCTGATCGAAAGGACGTTCAGCGAGAGCGAGGGCTTCACGCCTCTTGTCGAGCTCGTCACGCCTCTGACCGACGTGATCAATCGGGCCAACACGGACAGTCTGAACCTGGCCGCCGAGGCCCTGTTCAAAACGATCGACGCCCACGGCAATCCGGACGGAAAGAACGGTAGTTGGGCCGGCGGTCGGGAGATGGTCGCCCGTTACCTGGCGGGCCTGGGCATCTCCGCGGAAGAGTTCAAGATCGATGACGGCTGCGGACTGAGCCGAGAGAACCGTCTCACCACCCATCTGATCTCGCGACTGTTGCTCGATCAGTATCGCGGCGGCAACTGGGAACTCTTCCGGGTCTCGCTTGCGGTCGGGGGCGAGGAAGGCACAATCGATCGCTACTTCAACGAACCAAAGTATCGCGGCAAGATCCACGCCAAGACCGGCTACATCAGCGGCGTGAGAGCTTTCTCCGGCGTGTGTTTGACCGATCGCGGCCCGTATCTGTTCTCGGTTATTTCCAACGGTCCCAAAGGTCTCAGCCGGGATGCGATCAACGGCGTGGCCAAGGCGATCATCGACGAGTACATGGCCGCGCCCGATTCGGCAAAGTGAGCCGGCTCAAGGCCGCAGACGCACCTGCAATCGATTGGCGTTCCCCCGTGGCCAATCTGACGGGACGAGTTGTCGCAGGGGCTCCTCAAGGAAGACGAACTCCTTCGGCTCGATGCCAGCGATCACGGCGTCATAGGGGCGGTCTCTCACCAGTTCTGCGAGTGTCGCCGGGCCGACCGTATGCGTAATCTCGCGTTCCTCAGGCGTCATTCGGTCTGCGATCCGATAGACGATGTCTCCGCTGGAAAGTTCCGGGTAGATGTCGCAGCCGCCTTCCAGAGCGTACAACGGTCCCAAGGTCAGCACGCGTCTCGGCTCTTTCACAGGGTGAGTCAGTTCCCGCGATACTCGGTGCACCCTGACGGGCTCCCATTTCTCCGGAACCAGCACGAACACCGCTCTGGACAGGACGGACGGATAGGCCAGGACTGAGATTGCCGCGGCTCCCAGGGCGGCCAGATGCGTCAGGTGTGCGACACCGTACGAGGATTCGTGCGTCCCTTTGCGTCCCTCGGGTCGGCGGTCCAGAGCGAGCAGGGGATATGCCAACGCGATCGCCAGGAAGGGCACCGGGACTGCCAGATACTGAAGCCACATCGTAGGGGGGATGTAGGCGATCAGGAGGAACACCAAGGGCAGCAGGGCGGTCGTGAATGCTCTCTGTCTTTCTTCTCGATTCAGGTTCGAGCGATAGCGGAATCCGGCCCAGGCCAATCCGGCGGCAAGGATCAGCAGGATCAGATAGGCCGGCGTCAAAACCGCGTTGATCGTCAAGGCGGCCTTGTCGAGGGTCATCCCGATCTCGTGTAACCAGTTGCCGTAGAGCGTGGGGATGCGCACGAGGTTGAGCCGGAAGGCTTCAGGGGACCGGGCGATCACCCAGGCCGGCCAGGTCGCCACAATCAATGCTCCCGCCAGAAAAGGCAACGCGGTCCGCAGCCTGTTTCGCAGGGGATCTCCCGCCATCCAGAGCGTCGCGCCGAAAAGAGTCAGTTCGACGAGCGCCGTCGTCACGCGCATGCAGGTCGCCAAAGTGAGCAACAGCCCGATCAACCCCACCCGCCCATAGCGGGACTGCTTCTGGAAGTCGGTGGTCAAGAGCAACCACAAGGCCAGGACGACGCACAGGATTACGACATCGTGGTTCCACGCGTACCCAGCCGCGTAATCCACAAATGGATTGAACACGTACATGACGGCCGCGGCCAGGCCGAGCAGTAGCCCCTGCCCCTGACGCATGCCGAAAACAGAGCGATAGGTCAGAAGGATTAGGATCACCACGAGAATGTCACTAAGGGCCGAGACGAGTCGGCCCACAAGGAGATAGTGCGTTGTGTCCAGGCCTCTGTAGAGGGTGGCAAGCAGCAGGGGATGGTAGGGGAGTTGCGATGGGTACGAGAAATCTTCGTAGATCGACAGCCCCTTGCTGAGCAGGACGCCGGCGGTGCAGTACATCTGCTCATCTCGCGAGAGTTCCTTGGTCATGCTGTTGGCCAGGATCGCGGAGGCCAGCACGACGACCGCAACGCCGACGAAGATACGCAGGAGGAAGGTTGGAGACCGGAGGCCGGAAGCAGGAGACGCGTGATGCCCGCAGTCTGCGGCCTGTCGTCTATTTTTACCACTCGGCGAGTTCACCCATGAGCTCCTCAACCAGGTCCTTCATCGTTACGACTCCGGCCGGCGTCTCCTTCGAGCCGCGACGGCGGGTCACCAGGATCATCTTCGCCTGTTCCCGGCGGAGCACTTCGATGGCGTCCGTCACCAGGGTCTCGGCGTCCAGGCTTCGCACCGGCGTCAAAGCGCCTTCGACGCTCTCGAAGAACTCCTCACCGGCCAGCGCATCGTAGACATTGACGAAGCCGACGATGTTCGAGGGCTGATCCCGCCAAAC
>CALMMH010001065.1 GCA_937868145.1 uncultured Phycisphaerales bacterium | reverse complement strand
CTTGTCCGGCGTCAGATCGCCTTTGACAACGGGCTTGTCCGTGTAGATCCCGTGCAAGTGCACCTGCAAATCGGTCTCGATGTCGTACAGTTCCACGGCCTGGGAGGCCTTGATAATGGCCTGAGGCCCCTTGTCGGCGCCCTTCATCCAGGTGCTGGTCAGATCGTACGGCACAGGTAGCACGACGACTCGGGAATCCGCCAAGCCGCTGTATTCGGGCGGCAGACCGCCGAAGTTGTTGATGCTCTCACTCATGGCATGGACTCCAATAAAACGGGAGCCCGTACCCTTGCGGGCACGGGCTGCATGCGAAAATCGTGTAAGCCGACGCCGAGACGGAAGGACCGCCCGGCTCAACAAAGGATCTACCGCAACGCCGGGAGATCGTCAAACAGGAACATGGCGATCGCTACGGTCGTCGTCCAGAGATCTTTCTGTCCTTTGGCGGTCTGTGTGATGTTCGACGTGCGAATGATCAGGCCGCTGGAGCGATAGACCTGCTCCTTTTCCGACCAGGCCTTGTTCGGGTCCACTTCCAGACCGAGGGTGGTTCCGAGCATTCCGGCGGCAAGGTCTTCCGAAAGGTCGGCCGCTTCCTTCTCATTCATGCCGTGGCCGTGCACCTCGCTGAGATATCCCCACTTCGACTCGTCCTTCGGCACCGCGATGCCCACGGAAGAAGCGACCAGACGACCGTGCTCCTCGGTGTCGGCCCGCGCCATGACGCAATAGCAGATCCCGCCGGGGGTCAACAAATCCAGCCCTTTTTCCCGACTGATGATCTTGCAGTGAGGCGGCAGGATGGACGAAACCTGCACCAGGTTCTGCTGGGCCACGCCAGCCTTGCGAAGCGCGTCTTCGAAGCTCTTCAATTTGTACTTGTGCCGACCGACGCCCTTGGTCAAGAAGACCCTTGTGGGAACCAAGTCTCTCATGTTCACCTCCCGCAAACTGCGTTGAAACCAATAACAAAGAAAATCCTGCCCTACCCGGATTCAGCCTGCGAATTATAGATAGTGACCGCTCTTTGGCAATGAAAATATTCAAAACGCCAGATAAGACCGTGCTTTTTCCAGCCTGGCGCCGACCCGCCCCAACTCATCGAGGTCCCGCACCCGCTGCGTCCGGCGGAGTTCAACGATGCGGTTGACGGTCACCGGACCCAGCCCAGGCACTTTCAATAGCTCCGATCGCGAGGCTTGGTTCACGGGAACCGGGAAGAATTCCGGGTGCCTGGCGGCCCACCCTTCTTTCGGGTCGATCTCCAGGGAAAGGTAACCCCGCTCGTCGCACGGGATGTCGGCGTCGGTGAAGCCGTACTTGCGCATCAGAAAGTCCACCTGGTAGAGCCGATGCTCCCGCATCAACGGATCGCCCGATGTGACGCCAGCGTTGACCGTGTCGCGGGAATCCTGCCCGCGATTCGAGGGCGGGACGCCCTCGACACGAAAGCTCCCCTCCTCGGATGACTGGACCGATAATGACGGGTCTCCCAGTCCTTTCTGGAACGCGCTGAAGTAGATGCGATGCATCCGAAGCCGATCGTAGAGCCCCCACATATACTTGACGATCTCGGCGTCCGATTCGCCCGCCGGGCCCACGATGAACTGCGTCGTCTGCTTGACCCTGGCGAACCGGGAGCCCTTGGCCGTCAGCTCGCTGATCCGTTTGATCGGCCGGATGATGTCGCGCAGGTAGTCCTTGCGGGTCGAGAGCCTCGCGAGGTGCTTGGCGCCCGGGGTTTCGATGTTGAGCGACACGGCGCTGGACAGCGAAACAGCCTCGTCGATCGCAGCGTCGCTGGCGCCGGGGATGATCTTGAGATGGATGTAGCCTTTGAACTGATGCTTGGTGCGGAGGAGCCGGGCGGTGGCGTTGAGCCGCTCCATGGTCGCGTCCGGCGTGCCGATCACGCCCGAGCTGAGAAACAGCCCGAAGACTTCGCGCCGGCTGTGGTAGTCCAGGAACACGCGGGCGGTCTCCTCCGGACTGAGCGTGCACCGACGAACGTCTTGCTCCTCCCGGAGCGGGCAGTACCGGCAGTCGTTCGCACAGACGTTGGAGATCAGCGTTTTGAGCAGAATGCTCGTGCCGCCGTTGGGCAACGTCACCGGATAGATCCATCGCCCGTTTCCGCCCCGCTTGCGGTGCTCGTCCTGGCGCGTGCCGCAGGCGCAGGCCAAATCGTACTTGGCGTCATCGCTGAGGATTTCCAATTTCTGCTGCGTATCCGGTTTGGAGATCACCCCGACCATGGAACTAAAGTATGAAGCAA
>CALMMH010001064.1 GCA_937868145.1 uncultured Phycisphaerales bacterium | reverse complement strand
CTCCACACAAACCCGGATATCAAGACCGAGCTGGCGGAGTTTATCGAACTGTACAACTTCGGGGCGACCGACGTGGATCTGTCCGGCTGGTCGTTCACGGAGGGCGTATTCTACACGTTCCCGGCTGGAACGGTCCTGCCTGCGGGCGGATACCTTGTGGTCGCGGAGAACCCCGAAGAGCTCAATGCGAAGTTCGGCTCGATACGGATCGGGCTGCGGATGATGTGGGTGTTCGGGCCGTACGCGGGTGGGCTGGACGGCGACGGGGAGCGCGTGGTCCTGTGCGACGCCGAGGGGCGGGTGGTGGACGAGGTGGACTACCAGCTTGGGTTCCCGTGGCCGACCGTGGGCGACCCGGTGCCGGCGGGCGCGGCGGGCAATGGGCCGTCGCTGCAACTGGTGAACCCGCGGTTCGACAACGACCTGGGCGGCAGTTGGCGGTCGGCGTACCCGACGCCGCTGGAGAAGAACTCGGTGTTCTCCGAGTTGCTGCCGCCGCACGTCCGGCAGGTGAGCCATTCGCCGCGTCAGCCCAAGAGCGGCGAGGTCGTGACCGTGACGGCCAAGGTCACCGACGAGGATGGGGTGGCCGACGTGACGCTCTTGTATCAGACGGTGCTGCCTGGGGCGTATATCGCCAGAAGCGACGGGCTGTACGCCCAGAGTTGGGTCGAGGTCGCGATGCACGACGACGGGCTGGCCGGCGACGCGCGGGCGGGGGACGACGTCTTCACGGCCCAGGTCCCCGCGGACCAGCAGGTGCATCGCAATCTGGTGCGGTACCGGATCACCGCGACCGACGGCCAGAGCAGGACCACGATCGCCCCGTATTCGGACGACCCGCAGCCGAATTTCGCGTACTTCGTCTACGACGGAGTCCCGGCCTGGCGAGGGGCGGTGCAGCCGGGGACGACGCCTGTGATCGATTTCCCGCCGGAGGTGATGCAGAGCGTGCCGGTCTATCATCTGATCAGCAAGAAGTCCGATGTGGAGAACTGCACCTGGTTGTCGCAGAATCCGGGCAGCGACTACCTCTGGTACGGCACCCTCGTCTACGACGGCGAGGTCTACGACCACATCCGCTATCGCGCCCGCGGCGGCGTCTGGCGCTACGCGATGGGAAAGTCGATGTGGAAGGTCGATTTTCAGAGAGGGCACTGCTTCCAGGCTCGCGACGACTACGGCCGGCCATACGACACGAAGTGGGACAAGCTGAACTTCTCCGCGTGCATCCAGCAGGGCAGTTTCGGGCAGCGGGGCGAGCAGGGGATGTTCGAGGCCCTTTCGTTCCGCTTGTTCAACCTGGCGGGCTGCCCGGCCTCGAAGACGAACTACGTGGCCTTCCGGATCATCGACGAGACGTACGAGGACGGCGCGATGAACGCCGCTCATTCGCCGATCACCAACCAGGGTACGCAATACGACGGCGACTTCTGGGGCCTGTACATGACCATCGAGCAGATGGACGGCCAATTCCTCGACGAGCACGGCCTGCCCGACGGGAATCTGGTGAAGATGGACGACGGGAACAACCAAGTGAACAACCAGGGGCCCACGCAGTTGCCCGGCCTTGCGGACCTCAGCCAGTTCGTCGGCCACTACGGCAACGAAGCCTGGTGGCGGCAGAACGTCAACCTGGACGTCTACTACGACTATTACGCGGTCTATCAGGCCATCCACCACGGCGACATCACCGGCAAGAACTGGTTCCTCTACCACCACCCGGAGACCAACCAGTGGTGGCAGCTCCCCTGGGACGTCGACCTGACATGGACCACCTATTACGGCAGCAACGACCCTTCCGACGCCTTCCGGCGGGCCGGCGTCTTCAATTATGGCCCCATCGACATCGAGTGCAAGAACCGCCTCCGCGAGGTGGTCGACCTCCTGTTCAACACGGACCAGGCCTATCAACTGATCGACGAATACGCCGCGATCATCAACGACCCGGCCGGCGGCCTCTCTATCGTCGACGCCGACCGCTGCATGTGGGATTACCATTGGGTGGTTGGAAATGCCGCGTATCCTAAATACATCAATCAGTCGGCCAGCAACAAGGCGGGCCAGGGCCGCTTCTACGCGGAGGCCGAGAACCGTGGCTACGAGCGCAGCTTCGAGGGCATGGTCCAGGTGATGAAGGACTACGTGGTCGAGCGAGTCAGCTACCTCAACAACAAAGCCGCCGACGAGGCGATCCCGAATACGCCCGTGATCGCAAGCACCGCTCCGGCGGGCTTCCCGGCCAACTCGCTGACCTTCGCGGCCTCCGGCTTCTCCGATCCGCAGGGCGCCAACACCTTCGCCGCGATGAAGTGGCGGATCGCGGAGGTCGCCGCGAGCTCGAAACCTCCCACGCAGGACGGCTCCGATAGCTTCGTTCTCGTGCCGGACGGCTCCACGTGGCGATACGCCAAGGGCCTGGCCGAGCCTTCCGCCGTTCAGGGCGCCTGGCGGCAGCTCGATTTCGACGATTCCGCCTGGCTCTCGGGCCCGACCGCGATTGGTTTCGGCGAGGCTTTTCTCTCTACGGAACTGGCCGACATGCGGTACAACTACACCAGCCTCTATCTCCGCAAAACCTTCGACATCACCGATGCCGCCGCTTTCGACTCGTTGATCCTCGCGATCAAGTACGACGACGGCGTCAATGTTTGGATCAACGGCAAGCTCGCCTATCAGGACAACGTCGACGGCGAGAATGTCCCATATTCTGCTGTTGCCAGCAGCTCCATCGAGAACATCGACTTTGTCGAGGCCGACTTGGGCAGCCCGGAACAGTGGCTCGTCCAAGGTCGCAATGTCATCGCTGTTCAGGTGCTTAATTCCTCCCTGTCCGGCAGTTCCGACTGTTTCATCGACGCAGGACTTCGCGGCCTGGTGGCCCAAACGGACGACGAAACGGATGAGTCGGACGAGACCCCGGTAGTCGCCCAGAACGAGCCGGTCAAGTACGAGATCAACGCAGTCTGGGAGAGCGAGGAAATTGCGACGTTCGCCAGCGACATCACGATTCCGGCCTCCGCCGTGCAGCCGGGGCGTACGTATCGCGTCCGCTGCCGCATGAAAGACGCGAGCGGCCGTTGGAGCCGATGGTCCAACCCGGTGCAGTTCGTCGCAGGAGATCCGGTTGCCTCGGGCGTTCTGGCCGATCTGCGGATCACCGAGCTGATGTACAACCCGCCCGCGACGGACACCGGCGTCGACAACGACGAGTTCGAGTTCATCGAGCTCAAGAACACCGGCGATGAAACGCTCGATCTGAGCAGCGTCTCCTTCACCGCCGGCATCACGTTCGATTTCGCCGCCGGTACGGTCAAGAGCCTCGGCCCCGGCGAATTCGTCCTGGTCGTCAAGAACAAAGAAGCGTTTCTCTCCCGCTACGGCGAGGCCCTCTCCGGCCTGGTTGCAGGCGAATACTTGGGCAAGCTGGCCAACGACGGCGAAGAAATCTCGCTGGTCGATGCCTGGAACGGGACAATCGCCCAATTCGAATATGGCGACGGTCGCGGCTGGCCCCTGGCCGCCGACGGCGGGGGGCATTCGCTGGTCCCGCTCGACTCGGCTGTGCCCCAGGAGCCGCAGGGTTCGCTGAACTACCCGGGCAACTGGCGGGCCAGTGCGCAGATCGCCGGTTCGCCGGGACGGGACGATCCCACGAGCGCCGCCACGGTGCTCCTCAACGAATTCACAGCCGCTGACGATTGGGTCGAACTGTACAACACGACCGGCGAGGAGGTGAGTCTCGCGGACTGGTATCTCAGCGACGACGTCGACGACCTGAGAAAGTGGGCGCTGCCCGCCGCGTCGATTCCCGCCGGCGGCTACGCGGTCTTTGACGACATCACCGGCTTCCGTCTGAGCAGAGATGGCGAGGAGCTTGTCCTGTCGTACCTGCCGGGCACGGCCCAGGACCACGTCGCCGACGCGGTGTCGTTCAAGGCTCAGGAAGCGGGCGTTTCGCTCGGCCGGTATCCGGACGGCGGCGATTCCTGGTTCCCGCTTACGCCTTCGCAGGGTTCGGCCAATGCAAACCCGATTGCCCATGTCGTGATCAGCGAGCTGATGTATCACCCGGCCGATCCGAACGAGGAGTACATCGAGTT
>CALMMH010001063.1 GCA_937868145.1 uncultured Phycisphaerales bacterium | reverse complement strand
CGAGCGAGTCGCCGGCTCGGCGGGCAAGGCCGAGCGATTCGCCGAAACCGGCGGCCGGCGCAAGCCTCTGCAGTCCGACACCACCGTCGCTTATCCCGCTCGCGGCGGTTTCGGCGAAATCATGTCCGCATTGTCGCGGCACCTGACGGACCTGCGACTGGGTCACGCCGTTGTCTGTGTGAATCCCGAAGACCGCACGCTGAGCCTACAGGACGGCGCGACGCTGCCATGGGACCGGCTCGTCTCCACAATTCCGCTCGACCGGCTCCTGTCGCTGCTGCCGGACGTGCCCGCCGAACAGAAGGCGGCCGCGGCTTGCTTGCAGGCCCTGCCGCTGGCCCTGGTGCTGGTGATCGTGGGACATCCCGTGGACACGCCGATCCAGCGGGTCTACTCGGCGGACCCGGATTACCCGGCGCACAAGACCGCCTTGAACCACAACTCCTCGGACTATCTGCGAGCTTTGCCGCAACATGCGATTGTAGCCGAGGTCTCGGCCCTGCAGGAAAAGTCGCTGTCCGAGCGGAGGCTGGAGCGCACGGTCGTGCATCACCTGGCGAGGTTGGGCCTGATCTCCTCGCCCGCCGTGGTGCGAGCGACCGAGGTGGTCTCCGTGCCGTACGGCTATCCGGTCCCCACGCACGACCGCGACGCCCTCGTCGCCCAACTGAAGGCGTGGCTGGCGGAGCGAGGAATCCACACCGTCGGGCGCTTCGGCGAGTGGGCCTACATCAACGCCGACGAAGCCCTTCACCGCGGCCTGACCCTGGGCCGAACCCTGGCGGGCGGATGAGCGCCGAGGAACGATGTCCCCAGCCAAGCCTTCAAGCGGAACCAAGAGCGTTTATCGCTTTGCAGGGTGCCGGCGGAGAGAGGGGCAGGTCCCTGTTCGGGTGGCAGCGGCAAGCGAAGTCCGCGCAGCTTACCGATGGTTCGCTCTCGGTCGCGCCAGAGCCATCGGCAAGCTCCGAAGACTCCTCTTGCCGCTGCCACCCGGAGTCGAATCGCGAGGGTTTCCGTTTCTGGAGCCCCCACGAAAGCTAGTCGCACACACTTCCCTGTGCCAGCCGCTTTTTGCTTGTCTTGCCGGGGCCGTTTTGCGATAATGGCCCCAGGAAGGTCTTCTATGGATCGGCCTTCCTTGGATGAGGACGTCGAGGCAGTCTGCCTGGACGTGGACGCGATTGTCATGACTGGGAAGGAAGGGTGAGAAAATGGCGCATCAGAGAGTCCGAACGTTCACAGGACAATGGTTGGCCGTGGCGGTCCTCCTGCTGGCGAGCGCAGGATGGGCACACGCCGACATCTACAGCACTTTTGGCCCCGGGGATTCCTACGATCCCACATGGTCGGTATCAGCCTTCAATAATATGCCTGTGGGTTTTACATTCTCCTTCGAGGGCGAGCAATCGTACTCGCTCGACAATGTTGAGCTTGAGATGGCCTTGAAGCTGATCGACGGCAGCAACAAGTTGGGGGTCTCGATCATGACCGCCAACGCGGACGGTACGCCGGGGGCTGTTCTCAAATCGTTTTCGTTCGACGGCTTGTTGAAGCTAGAGTCCGACACTCCAACGGGCACCCCTGTCGCCGGAGGCATCGGAGGGACGCTTGAGGCGGACCAGATGTACTGGCTTGTTGCTTCTATTCCAGACAATGCATCTCCTGGCATTGAAGTGGGCTGGCATCGCTCTTCTCTGCCGCTTTCGGAGTGTTCCGCGTACATGGCTACTATGGAGGGAGACTCCTGGCAGATTGGCTATTCCCAGACCTCCGGCGCCTTCCGGCTCACTGAGATCTCGCCGGTGCCGGTTCCCGGCGCGGTTCTGCTGGGCGTTCTCGGTCTGGGTTATTCAAGCTGGCGGCTGCGACGCCGAAGCGCGTAACCAGTTCGACGGGTGCGACTATTCCGAAGGGGATGGAAACGAGGATTCCAAACGGCGGGACAAGGGTCGACGTGCTGCGTTGCACGACTCCGGTCCTATGACGCTTGGGCCACGCACGTGTAGATCCGGTAGTGCAGCTTCGCCTCGAATCCCGAGGGCGTGAGCGCAAAGACGTTGTCCCGCTCGCCGAACTCGGCCGCCACGGCGTCGCGGACGCGACGGATCTCCCCCACATCGAGTCCATACCGGCGGATCAGTTCCTCGGAGGTCAGCGGCAACGCCGGCGCGGCGGCAGTGGCGACGACGCGCCAGCCCGACTCGGCCAAACGTCCCTTCATCTCGCTGACCGTGGCATACCATTTGTGAGTGTGCATGCGCCGGTAGAGGGCGTTGAGGCAGGCGGCGTCCTGTTCGCTGTCGAAGGACGCGGTCTGATGAACGAAGAATTCGCCTTCCTCCGCCTGGTCGCGAAGATGTCGCAACAAAGGCGACAGGCCGTCCTCGCCGACGTAGTGAAAGACGGACCGCATCAGAAAGAAGCACCGCTCGTTTCCCGCCGCGACAGCTCCGCGCCGAAAGTCCGCCAGCGACACACACAGATGGGAAATGTCTTTTCGCTCCGTCAAGGCGAGTTGGGCATCCGAACCGTCGACGTTCACCATCGCCATGCCCGCGGTGATTCCGTGCGACGCGAGCTGGGACAGCAAGAAGCCCGTTCCGCCGCCCAAGTCCACGACTACATCGGCTGGCGATCTCGTCAGAACGCCCGCCGCGGTCTCGACGAGGGGCCGGGCGATCGCGGGGTCGGAGAAATACCCGCCGTGCACCGCGTTCCACAGCCGCCCGTGAACAGTCTTTTCGATTCCGATAAAATCCTGCATATTCAGTCGTCCGCCGGTTCCGTGGTCGGCCAACCGGACATGTCTCTCTATCGGAGCGAAAGGCGGCGGGATTGAGCGCGATCTTGTCCTTGGCAAAGACGTGCGGGTGACCGGCGCAGGCGGGCGACCCCTGGTCACCCGAGCTCGAAGGTCGTGACCCCGAACAAGCGATCGAGCGATATCTGGGGCGCTTCGCCGGTGTACATTCGGGCGGTTTCGAAGACCCTTTTCATGCGGTGGCGTTCCGCCAGTTCCAGCGCCGCCAAATTGACCTGCGGAGTATCGAGATAGACCGACGCGGCGGGCTCGGCCTCCGACGCAAGGGCCGTGAAGAGCGCTTCGGCCAAATCGGGGCGGTCCGCGAACAAAGGTCCGATCTTGTAGCCGGATCGGCACGGGCGGATCACGCCGTAGCCGGCCAGAACGTTGCCCTGCAGAATCCCGAAGGCCTTGCTGCCCGGCTGGCGTATCCAGGATTGGAGGAACCGCGTACGGGCCGCGGGAAAGAACGGGCGATCGTAGGCTTCGACCGTCTCGAACGGCACCTGGGAAAGCTCCACGATTCCCGACGGTCGGGATGCGGTCCAGGAGGAAACGATAGAGACGGTTGGGCAT
>CALMMH010001062.1 GCA_937868145.1 uncultured Phycisphaerales bacterium | reverse complement strand
TGCCGACCACGGTGCACGTCTATTTCGGGTCCGTCATGGGCGCCACGTCCGACGGCCGCAAGGCGGGTCTGCCTCTCTCCGAAGGCATCTCTCCCGTTCAGGGCGTGGATCGCCAGGGCCCTACAGCAGTCCTCAAGTCCGCAGCCAAAATGGACCACAGCCGGACCGGCGGCACTTTGCTGAACATGAAATTCAGCCCCCAGCTCCTGGACGGCGACGACGGACTCGACAACCTCACGCACCTGATCCGCTCCTATTTCCGCCTGGACGGCCACCACATCCAGTTCAACGTGGTGGACGCCGAGACGTTGCGGAAGGCCAAGGCCCGGCCCGAGGAATATCAGAACCTGATTGTCCGAGTTGCGGGTTACAGCGACTACTTCGTCGACCTCGGCGAGGCCCTGCAAAACGAAATTATCGCCCGCACAGAGCAAAAGGCGTTCTGAGCCCCCCCCTGCGGCACTGAATCACAAACTGCGTTTGCGGACGACCATAAGGACAGGGGCGCCAGCAGATTTTGTTATGTAACCTATTTATAGCAAACAACTTACGCATATTTAACACAGATCATCTTGCAATCGATCTCTGGGATGAGGTAGCATATCAGGTGCGGCGGGCTTATCCCTGGCCGCCATTGAGTTGGTTCCTTGCCTTTGGAACATGTGCGTAGGGTGGATGAGAAGAATGGGTAAGCAACAGATGGCTATGGCAGGCCATGAAAGACAACAAGGATCGAATCAGTCGCAGGTCCAGGCCGGCGACTGGGAAGCCGTTCGGCAACGGCTGCTGGCCAAACGCATCTCAGACCTCGGACTTCGGATCAAGGGCTCTCCCATCGAGCCGTTTATCCGGCAGCTCAGGCGGGAATTGGCCGCCAAGGGGTTGGATTATGCGCCCGGCTTCTACCTGACCGACAGTTGGGGCTGCCCGGACAGGGTGCCGACCATCGGCATCCCCTTCTACCTGGCCAGTGATTCGCTCGGACAAATCGAAAAAGAGCTGACAGGCAGTCTGGAAAACATCCAGATGATCATGCAGATTCTCCGACACGAGGCCGGACATGCGATCAACTATGCATTCCGGCTGTGGGAGCAGCCGAAATGGGAGGAAATCTTCGGTCCGTTCTCCAAACCTTATCGGGATGCCTTCCAGCCGAACCCGTGGAGCCGAAGATTCGTTCGTCACATTTGCAGCACTCCCTATCGGTACACGTACGCACAAAAGCACCCGGATGAGGATTTTGCGGAGACTTTCGCCGTCTGGCTGACTCCACGTTCCGGCTGGCGCCGCAAGTATCACGGCTGGCCGGTCATCGAGAAGCTGCGATATGTGGACCGTCTAATGCGAAAGATCTGCGGCCAAGAGCCCCTGCGTAAGCGAGGAAGGCTCGTCAATCCGGTTCGCGAACTAGCCCTCCCCTTGGGCGAACACTATCGCCGTCAGGCCAAAAAGTATGGAAGAACGGGCTAGAGCAGCATGGGAACGCTGACGTCGTAAGGCGGGCCCTCCAGGGCTGCTTCGAGAATCATCTGGATCAACTGCGGGTAACTGATGCCTGCCTTGTCGGCGGATCGCGACAGAGCGACGCCTTCTTCCAAGGATGCATTACAGTTGACCTCCAGGACCCGCGGCAAGCCGCTCTCGTCGAGCCGAATGTCGACGCGTCCATACCCCCAGGCGCTGACCGCCCGCCAGGCGCGCATCGCAATGTCGGCCACTTGGCGAGCCAGCTCGGGCTCCACGTCCGCCGGACAGATCACCGAAGTCTTTTTGTACTCCACCGAGGTCTCAATCCATTTGGCTGCGTATGACATGATCGGAGGGATATCCGTGGGCAATTCCGCATAATTGACCTCGGCCAGGGGCATCACCCTGGCGCGTTTGCCTCCCACGATGCCCACGTTGAACTCCCGGCCGGGCAGAAAGCTCTGGACCAGCGCCGGCTGACTGTAGGTCTGCACGACAAGACGCACCTGTTGGCGAAGGGCCTTCTTCGTGTACACGATCGAGTCGCGATCCAGGCCGATGCCCGCGTGCTCCTGGCTGGGCTGAACGATCAGGGGGAACCGCCACTCGCGATGGTCCACATCGCCCACCTTTTCCAGCAGTTCCGTGCAAGGTGGAATCGGGATTCCCATTCCGTGGAGAAGACTGGCCGACATGTGCTTGTACCGGCTCAATCCGAGAGCCAACGCGGACGAACCGGTCAGCGGAAAACCCATCATCCGCACCATCGCGGCAAACCGCATTTCGTAGAGAGCGCCGTGAACGACATCGTCGTACTGGTTGAACACCACATCGGGGGCCAGACGACGCAACTTGCGCTGAAACGCGAAGAGATCATGAGCCAGCGGCAGAACCGTGACTCGATGTCCCAAAGACCTCACCACGCGAGCCATGTCGCGAATCATATGCCGCAGGTCCGCCGCACTGCCTCGGTCTTCCGGCGTGTCCGGGATGATTCCCGCGTCGGCGTTGTACACGAGACCCACGTGAAGGGACTTGCGAGATCGTCTGGATCGGTTCGGCATCGTCTTGGTCCTCACACTCCTTGATTGATCGCCCGATGTCGTCTTCGGGACAGAGCGGGCCATGCCCCGAACCGCGGCGACCGTCCGGATTGCCGGCGACGCTACCGTTGAAGCGCTTCGAGCCTCCGTATTATCGTTCATAAAATCCGACCCGTCAACCGCGTCGCCGGGATATCTCCGGCATTTCCATCATTTTCGGGCGTCAATAGGTCGGCAATTGCTCGGCCGAGGCTTCCCCGTGGCGACGTCGAGCATTATAATAATGCAGAATCAACAACATCATGATGATAAAATCATTGATACGAGGTGCCGTGTGAGAAGGCTTTTGTCGCTGGGGTTGGCCGTACTGTCTCTGGTTTTGTACACCGGTTGTGCCGCAAATCGTCGGGAGGAGGCTGCCCGGATTGTCGAGAAGCACGTGGCCAAAGTCGAACCATTGACCACGCAGGTGAACCGGGTCTACTGGGAAGCCGCCACCACGGGCAAGCCGGAAAAGTTCAAGGAACTGGAACAGCTCCAGCTCCAGGCGAAACGCATCTATACCGATCTGAACGATTTCAACGAGATTGAGGTGTTTCGTAAATCAAAGACAATCCATGATCCCCGTCTGACTCGGCAGTTGGATAAGCTCTATCTCAACTACCTCCAGAACGGGATCGAACCGTCGTTGTTGGAGCAAGTCGTCAAGCTCGACACGAAGGTCCAGGAAACCTACAACAATTTCCGAGGCACGGTGGACGGCCGCAAAGTCACCATCAGCGACGTCTATACGATCATGACCACCGAAACCGACGTCGCCAAACGCGAGGCCGCCTGGCGGGCCAGCAAACAGGTCGGCGATGTGATCATCAAGGACTTCCTCGCTCTGGTCCGGCTCCGCAACCAGGCCGCCCGACAGGTCGGGTTCGACAATTACCACACCATGATGATCGTCACAGGCGAGCAGAACGTGAACGATCTGAACCGCCTTTTCGAAGAACTGGACCGGCTGACCCGCGAGCCGTTCGCGCATCTCAAACAGGAACTCGACGGGATTCTGGCGGCCGGCTACGGCGTCTCGCCGAAGGAGCTGATGCCCTGGCATTATCACGACCCGTTCTTCCAGAGAACGCCGTTGGTCTATGAGCTGAACCTGGACCAGTACTACAAAGGCCGGGACATCGAGGGGATGGCCCGCAAATACTATGCGGGCGTCGGCCTGCCCATCGACGACATCCTGGCCCGCAGCGACCTGTACGACCGGGAGGGCAAGTACCCGCACGCCTTCAGCCACGACGTGGACCGCAGCGGCGACGTCCGCGTCCTGGCCAATCTCCAGGACACCGAACGATGGATGGAGACGATCCTCCACGAGCTGGGCCATGCGGTCTATGATCGATACAAGGACATGAACGAGCCCTGGCTGCTGCGGGAACCGGCCCACAGCTTCACGACCGAAGCCATCGCCATGTTCTTCGGCCGGCTCAGCCGCAACGCCGACTGGATGCAGGAGATGCTCGGCCTCTCGGACGAGGAAACCGCCAAGGTCCGCGGCGTCAGCGACCGTTACCTTCGTTTCCAGCAGGTGCTCTTTGCCCGCTGGGCGCTGGTGATGTGGCACTTTGAGAAAGCCCTCTACGCGAACCCCGACCAGGATCTGAACACTCTCTGGTGGGACCTGGTTGAGAAGTATCAGTTGCTCAAGCGGCCGGCCGGCCCGCCCGACGCCGGCTGGGCTTCCAAACTCCACTTCACGACGGCCCCCTGCTACTACCACAACTACATGCTCGGCGAACTGCTGGCTTCCCAATTGCACAATCATCTCGTCCACAGGGTTTTGAAGCTTGAATCGGACGAGAGCCTGAGCTATGTTGGCGACCAGCGCGTGGGACAGTACCTGCGCCAGTATGTGTTCGGCCCCGGCGCCCGCTATCGGTGGGACGAGATGATCCTCCGAGCCACGGGCGAGCCGCTGACGCCGAAGTATTTTGTCGAACAGTTCATCGAGTGAGCTAATGATCTACCTAGCCGCGGTTCTCATCTACCTGCTGGCCTTGACGGGCATCGGCATCTACAAATCCCGACAAGTCAAGACGCAGGCCGATTTTTCGGTGGCTGGCCGGTCCTTGTCGCCGTGGATCCTGGTCTGTACGATGCTGGCGGCCTGGATCGGCACCGGCTCGATCGTCGGCAACGCCGGCATGACCTACGAGAGCGGCCTGGCGGCCATGATTCTGCCCATCGGCAGCGTCATCGGCATGATCCTGCTGACTCGGGTCGCCCCCCGCGCCCGCAACTACGAAGTCTATTCCGTCCCGGAGATCATCGGCTCTCGCTACGGCGGGATCGCCAGGCTGCTGGCCGTGGGCGCCCTCGTGATAGCCTACATGGTGATCGTGAGCTACCAATTCAACGCGCTCGGCGCCGTTCTGAACGCCATCCTGATCGACAAAGCCGGCCAGCCGCTGATCAATGAAGGGGTCGGGACGATCATCGCCGCTGTCGCCATCATCACCTACACCATCCTGGCAGGGCTGCTGAGCCTGGCGTACACGGACATCGTGACCGGCATCATCATCACGCTCTCCCTGTTCTTCGCCTTTCCCATTCTGTGGAATCACGCGGGCGGATGGTCCGGCATGGAATCCCGCTTTGCGGCCATGGGCAGACCCGAGCACATGAAATTCTGGGGCGTCTTCAGTTGGGCCGAGGTCATCAACTACACCCTGCCGACCTTCCTGCTGATCATGGGCGACGCCAATCAGTATCAACGCTTCTTCGCCAGCAAGAGCGCCAAGGGCGCCAAGAGCGCCGTGACGTTCATGATCTTCGCCGTGCTGGTGATCGAGGGCCTGATCATTCTGGAAGCCTGGATCGCGTCGAGCCTGATCCCGAACGCCGCCGTCGGCAAGTACGTCCTGATCTACGCGGCGAGGGATTTCATGCCGCTGATCCTGGGGCTTCTTTTCATGGTCACGGTCGTGGGCATCATCATCTCGACGGCGGACTCCTTCCTCCTGATCCCGGCGACGACCCTCGTTCGCGACATCTACCTGAACCACGTCAATCCCAAGGCGTCCGAAAAAAGGACGGTCCTCCTCAGCCGCCTGCTCGTTCTGGTCCTGGGCGTGATCGCCTATCTGGTTTCCCTGTCCTTTGCCCAATCCACGACGATCTTCAAGAGGGCCATGTACGCCTATACGATCTACGGAGCAGCCATCACGCCGTGTCTCGTGGCCGCTTTGTTCTGGAAACGCGCGACGGGAGTCGGCGCGGTTCTGTCCATCGCGGCCGGCGCTGTGACGGCATTGACATGGTCCGAGCTCCAATCGAGGGGGATGCTGCCGGGCTGGGCGGGCGAGCTCGACGCCGTACTGCCGGCCATCGTCCTGTCGGTTCTGGCCCTGGTCCTCGGCAGCCTGTCGAGCCGGGCAACGAACACCATGCGTCACGGACTATGAGGCCACAGAATGTTCGCCAAAGACACCTATCTCCGAAGAAGAGAGCGACTCAGGACCCAGATGAATTCCGGGCTGATTCTGCTTGTGGGCAACGATGAATCCCCGATGAACTTCGCAGCCAACGCATACCCCTTCCGACAGGACAGCACGTTCCTCTACTTCTTCGGGATCGATCTGCCGGGTTTGGCCGCGATCATCGATGTGGACGAGGGCGCCGAATGCGTTTTCGGCAGGGATCCGACCGTCGACGAGATCGTGTGGACCGGGCCGTTGCCGCGGTTGAAAGACCGGTGCGAACAGGTGGGCGTCACGCGCACCGCGCCGCCTGACAAACTGGAGGAGATCCTGAGCAAAGCGGTGCAACAGGACCGAGCCGTGCACTTCCTGCCTCAATACCAGCCGGAGAATGTGCTGAAAATCTGGCGATGGCTCGGCATCGCGCCGGGCGTTCTCCACAAGTATATCTCCGAGCCCCTCATCCGGGCGGTCGTGAAGCAGAGATCGATCAAATCGGCTGAGGAGATCGAACAGATCGAAGCGGCCCTCGCGATTTCGTACGAGATGCATACAACAGCCATGCGGCTGGCCCGGCCGGGCGTCATCGAACGGGAAGTCGCGACCGCGATAGAAGCCGTCGTCCTGTCCCACGGCGTCCGACCGTCCTTCGCCACCATCTTCTCCAAGCACGGCGAAACTCTGCACAATCCCTGTTATGAAAACACTCTGCATGCGGGCGACATTGTGGTCCACGATTCGGGCGCCGAGTCGCCGCTGCATTACGCCAGCGACATCACGCGAACGATCCCTGTCGCGGGACGATTCTCCGCCAGACAGCGGGAGATCTACACCATTGTTCTGACGGCTCAAGAACGGGCCATCGCCGCAGCCAGGCCCGGGATCGAATGGCGAGAGGTGCACCGGCTTGCAGCCGTCGCCTTGATGGAAGGTCTCAAGACTCTCGGCGTCGTCAAAGGCGATCCGACGGAGGCCGTTGCGGCCGGAGCCCACACGCTGTTCCTCCCCTGCGGTCTGGGTCATATGATGGGCCTGGACGTGCACGACATGGAAGCCCTTGGCGAAGACTACGTGGGCTATACCGACACGATCCGGCGAAACCCCGCTTTCGGATGGCGGTCGCTGAGACTGGCCAAACCGGTCGAGCCGGGGTTCGTCATCACGGTCGAGCCCGGGATCTATTTCATCCCGCACCTGATCGACCGATGGAAGGCCGAGCGCACGTGCGAAGCGTTCATCGATTATGCCCGGCTCGAGGCCTGGCGGCACGCAAACTCCGTGCGGATCGAGGACTGCATCGTCATCACAAAAGACGGT
>CALMMH010001061.1 GCA_937868145.1 uncultured Phycisphaerales bacterium | reverse complement strand
CCAATGATGACCAGCTTGCGGTCCGAGGTGTCGGGCCGCCACCGCCGATATAGATCGTAGCTGAACAACGTCGCGATGGAGTTCAGAGCGCCGGAGACCGTGCTCATCAAGGCAGCCAGCAGCGCCGCCGCCAGGAGACCTCGCATACCCACCGGCAGCAGCTCCAGAATCATGTGCGCGTATACGGCGTCGGACTTGGCCTTGAGCACTTTGCGTTCGACCAGCGACGTCATGGTCCGGCTGACCTCCAGCTCCTGAAGGCCGGTCTGCTGGACGACGTAATCGACTCGGACATCCTTCTCCTGCCCGCTGTAACTCTGGATTGCCTGGTAGACCTGCTGTTCGACAGGGGACAAATCCGCCGGGGCGGCTTGATCGGCCGCAATTCTCAGCGTGGGCAGGGCCGGCACTTTGCCCTGGTGCAGCAAGGCAAGCATGATCGTTCCCGGGAAGACGAAGATGAACACCGGCAGCACCTTGATGAAACCCGCGAACAAGGGGCCAACCCTCGCATGATTCTCATCCTTGGCGCCGAGCACGCGCTGCACGATCGTCTGATCCGCGCACCAGTACCACAGTCCGATGATCGGATACCCCAGCAGCACCGAATACCAGGGCAGTCCGGCCGGATCCTCCGCGCTCCGCAGCACGGTGAGTTTGACCGGCTCGACGTTGGCCGTCACGCCGGACCATCCGCCGACGTGGTACAGGCCAATTAGCGTGATGGAGATCGCTCCGATCAGGAGAATGATCGTCTGGAGCGACTCGGTCAGCACGACCGCCAGCAACCCGCCCACAATGGTGTAAAGACCCGTCAGGACAGCGGCTCCGATAATGCTGGTCCACTTATCGATGCCGAACATCTCCTCCAGCACGACCGCGCCGGTATAGAGCGTAAAACCGATGTGGATCACGATGGCCGAGACGATCGAGAGCACCGCCAGCCAGTCACGAGCTCCGCGGCTGTATCGCTGCTCCAGGAAGTCCGGCAGCGTCGCGACCTTGGACCGGAAGTAGAATGGAGCGAAGAACAGGGACAGCGTGATCAACAGGAACGGGGCCATCCACTCGAAGTTGCCGTACGCCAAGCCGTTGAGATAGCCTTCCTGGGCCTGGCTGACCAGATGAATCGTCGAGATATTCGTCGAGAACAAGGCCAAGCCGATGATGGGCCAGGTCAGCGTTCCGCCGGCGAGGAAATAACTGCGATCCGCGTCCCCTTTGCGGCGGCGAAGGCCCACCCAACAGCCCAGTCCCACGATGATCACCAGGTAAAGAACGATCACAGCCAGATCGAGCGGCTCGATGGCCATCCTGCCCGCGGCGAGCATGCCTGCCGTCATATCCGATGCCCCTTCATTGTCGTAAAGAGCCCCCACACCAATCGCCGGTGAGTATACGCTCTCGACGGGAAAATGCAATCCTCCTGGGACGCCGGCCTTAAGGCCATGAAGGGGAGGGACCTTATTGACCGGACTGACCTCATTGACAATGAGGTCAGTCGCGTCAATGAGGTCAGTGAGGTCCCAAAAGAAGGTCTCGCGCCGACCGAGGGGAGGGCCCCAGGTTTCTACAGTTGCGTGACTTCGGAGAGGCCTTCGATCTGCTTTTCGGTGATCTCGCGGATGCGGGACTCCAACTCGTCCTGGAGGGCTCGCGTCTCGCGTTGCAGCGTCTCCTTCAAACGATTCTGAAAATCCCCCCGCATCTTGGCGATTCGCGAGGGCAGCAGCACGTTCTTGACGATCCAGGCCGGGGCATTCCACGTGTCGGCCAATTCCTTGGCTCGCGTCATGCCGTAGCGAACGGCCAGGAACGTGACCGCGGCGCCGATGACCGCGCCGGCAATCCATCCGGCCGGGCCGGCCGCCAGGAGGGCCAGTCCGCCACCGCCGCTGACGGAGGCGGCGACCGTAGCCGCCAGCGCCACGACGAACCAACCGACCGTTTCCATAATGCCGCCGTACAGGTCCGGCGTATCCGGTTGGACGAACGCTTGTCCGACCGCCGCCTGTTGGGTCTCATCGATGGGACGTTCGCCGACGCTCAGGCCGTAGGACTCGAACCAGTCCCGCAGCAGTTCGTTCAGCTCGCCCGGCAGACCGCGCCGGAGCGTGTGCATTCGTCTCTCGATGATGGCCCGGAAGCGGCCTTCGTTGGCTTTGACCTGGGCCGCGACGGATTCCCGCAGGATGCTCACGGAGCCGCCTTTCTCGCGGAATTCCTCCACGATCGGCCGGATCGTCCTGTCGAACACCTCTGAGGTCACGTCCGCCGCCACGCCGCTAACGTAGCTGTCCGTCACCCGTTGGACCAGAGGACGCACCTGGATGCGACAGAATCGCGGAAGATCCTGACGGAGTTTGTCGCGGGTCTCCTCGAAACTCCGCTGCAGGGCCGGCAAGATGGCCAAGCCTTGAGAGATCACCGCATACGGGCGGTCGCTTCGCATCAGGCGGGATCGCTGGAGCCCAAGCGTTTCGGTGACGACGTCCGGCACGAATGGCCATTGACTGCTGCCGCCGGCCAGGATGACCCGGCTGATCTGGTCGGTGGCCACCGCCTTCTCCGCCAGTCCGTGCGCCAGCGAGGTCCGGAACCAATCGATCAGATCGATCTCCTGCTGTCGCTGCAAAATGCGATTGGCCCGCACGCCCATGCTTTCCATGTTCAGCACGAACGTCGGACTCGGCAGATAATGCTTGGCCCGCTCCACGAAGCCCGCCCAGTCCATGCCTCGCAGGCTGCCGTAGCGGCCGACGGATTTGTTCACCTTCTCCGTCCGGTCCCGGGCCATGGTCAGCGAGAAAAATTCCTTCACCTCGCGGCACAGGTACGAGTGGACGTAGTACGTGTCGCCAGCCTTCTCCATCGTCTTGAGGACGCCGGGATTCTGGTTCAGGAGCCACTGGAAAAACAGATCGTCGAACAATCGGCCGCCAAGCTCCATGTCGCCCCATGAGTGGCTCACCTGGAGGCTCTGGAGCAGCGCGAAGTCGCAGGTGCCGCCGCCAAAGTCGATGACGAGAATGCCGCGCCGGGCTTCTTCCGGCGAGAAGTCCTTGTGCCAGAGATGGTGCAGCAGGGCTCCCTTGGGCTCGTCCAACAATCGCACGTCGCCGTAACCGGCATCGCTGGCGATCTGCGAAACTCTCGTTCGGTACGCCCCATGCGCCTCGCTCGGAACTCCGAAGATCACGTCGTGCTTGCCCGGGTCGAGGGCGATGTGCTGCCGCTGCGCCTGTTCGACCACGGCGCGGAGGAAATCGGTCGCGGCCTTGGCCGCCTCGTCGCTCGAGACGATGTCCGGCTTGAACTGCGTGCGAAGCCGGTACTCTTTGCGTTCCTCGTCGGAGGCCTCGCCGTACTCGTGCAACGCCGGCTCGCCCACCAGCGGTTCGCGGTCGCCGCGATAGAGAATGGCCGTGGGCAGTCCGTCCCGGCCGGTGCCGAAATCAACCCCGACGGGCGAAATCTGATCCGCCGGACACTTGCTGAAATACGTGTTCGTCGTTCCGAAATCGATGGCCAGGATGTTGTTGGGTTCCGTCACTTGTTTCGGACCTTTCTGACGAGGCCTCGCTGCACGATCTGGCCGCCGAAGACCACCGCCGGACGTTCAATTGTCACGGGGTCGCCGTCGGTGATGTGGCCGAAGGTTTCGTATTTGCCCTGGAGGTCCGTGCTCCAGGTCATGATCTCCTTCTCGTCCCGAGCGGTCTCCACAAACGCCGGCTGGCCTTCGAGTCCTTCGAAGCCGCTGTTCTTGGCCTCCTGGATCAGTTCGTGAGCCACGATCGGCAGCGACGCCGCGGGAGCCTGGTGGAGTGAGTAGATGAGTTTGCCGAGCCGTCGCAGGGCCTTGTCCTTGTCGGTCTTGGCCTCGCGCAGGCCTGCACGGCTCATGCACAGAACCGCCAGCATCGGAATCGCCCAATCCACCCATTGCTCGACAGCCGACCGTACGGCTCGCTCGTGTTCGCTGCGGAACGCGCCTCGCAGGGCCTTGGGTCGCACGAACAGCCAGGGCAAAATCTTCGTCAGGAAACGCGCCCGGGCTGTCCAGTGCATCAGCAGCACAGCCAAGAACGCGCCGAGCGGGCCACCCAATGCCAGTCCGAGATCCCGCATGTCATAGGCAAGCCGCATCAGAGCGGCTCCGAGCAACATGCCGCCAACCGCGCCGACAGCTCCGGCCAGGGCCAGCGTGACCAGCTTGGCCTCCGTCCCCGCGACCGGGCCCGGCGTCCGCAACGGCCGGGCGATCGAATCGAAGCTCAACGCGACCAAGGCAACGCCGTCATCGTCGAGCGACGTCCCGCCGTTGACCAGGGCGATGGCGCTGGCAGAAAGCAGCTCCTGCTTGAGCACCGCGTTGGCCCGGCCCTCGGCAGCGGTGAAATCCCCGGCCCTCGGGCTGCCGATCAGGTCCAACGTGACGAAATACTCGCGGACCGCGTTGTCGACGAGGTTTCCGCGCAGCGACGTCGTCGCGGATTGCACCTTCGCTATGTTTTCCTGTAGTTCGAGCATAGAAACAGAAACGGTGTGCCCGGCACACCTCGCACGGCCTCCCATTCTAGGGCCGGACGCCAGAAACGCAACCGCCAAATGGGCCGGGATCGCCCATCCAGGATAGTCGCGGCCCGGGGCGGATTATTGCCGGGCCCTGATTCTCCGGTAACAAACCCGGCGCCATAGCGTCTCTATGAATAGATGACTGTCTCAGCGAGCATCCGGATCATTGGCCTCAAGGAGCGTGCTATGCGAGTAGTCCTGGGAATTCTGGCAGGTCTCATTATCGTTTGCGCATCATCCGCAAGCGTCCAAGCCGCAGAGACGGCGTCTGAGCCGGAAGCGGCGTTTTATCAGGGACTCGAACCGGGCGCGTTCATGAAGCAATGGCTGGTTTGCGGTCCATTCCCGGTTTTCGATGGGGAGAAGAAGCCTGAGGATCTGGCCGCCCAGCGGCAGGCGTTCGATCGCGATTTTTTGACCGAGCACGGCGGGGAGTCGCAGATCCAGCCGGCAATGGGGATGACCCACCACAAGAAAGACGAGGACTGTCGCTGGCGAAAGGCCCAGAGCCCCACGGACCTCATCAATCTCATCCGGCACCTCGGATACGAACAATATGCGATCGGTTACGCCTGGGCCCGAATCGACATGCCCGCGGAAACTTCGGCCCTCCTGGGCATCGGCAGCGACGACGCGGTGAAGGTCTGGCTCAATGGCGAGTTGGTCCATGAGAACTGGACGGACCGTCCCGCCCAGGCGGACGACGATCTGGTCCCGGTGAAGTTCCGTGCCGGCAGCAATGCCCTCCTGTTGAAGGTGCAGAACGGCGCCAGTCTGTGGGGCTTCGCCTGCCGACGGTTGGACCCCGACACCCTCGGAGACAAGTTGCTGTCGGCCGTGCAGAAAGGGGACTCGAAGGCGGTCGAGACGTGCCTGTCCCATGGGGTGAAGACGGACTCCAAAGACAAGTACGGATTCACGGCGGTACAAGTGGCGAAAATGCGGGGCCAGGAAGAAATCGCGAAGTTGCTCGTGGACAAAGGGGCGGACCCGAACATCGCACTGCCGGCGGCCGGGACGCCTGTGGGCTTCCTCGACCTGCTGTGGAGCTCGCTCAAAGAGAACTATCCCATGATGGAGTACGCCGGGGCGTTCGACGAGAGCTGGTACGAAACCTGCAAGGAGCGAATCCAGGGCATGAGCGGCCTGTACGAGGCGCTGCCCATCATGGACGCCATGCTCGTCCAGCGGCTGAACGACTATCACACGGGCATGTACTGGGAGGGCAAGAAGGGGCTTGAGGGACCGCCAATCCGCGTGGGTTGGATCGAGAACCGGATTGTCGTAACGCAATGTTCGAAGGAGTCCGGGATTGCCGTCGGCGACATCGTGGTGGAGATTGACGGCGCCGGCGCAAAGGAGAAATTCGAGCGACAGTGGCCGGACGCATTTGGCGCGACCGCCTACGCCCGAGCCCGATCGGCTTGTGGAACGATCCTCGAAGGCGAGTCGGGCTCGCAGATCAGGCTGAAGCTCGCAAACCCGCAGGGCGAAACCTATGAGAAGGTGCTCACGCGAGGGGATCGCGGAGGCGCCGGTTTCGTGGCTGAGCCCGTGCTTTCCAGTCGGAGCATCGACGACCGCGTGGGCTATATCCGGATTCGCGGCTGGGGCGGCTTCCAGCCGGCGGAATTCGACAAGCTGCTGGAACCTTTCCGAGAGAAGCCTTGTCTCATCCTGGACGTGCGCGACAACGGCGGCGGCGCGGATGAACTGGCCGAGACGGTCATCGGACGCTTCATCACCCACAAGGTCGTCGCCAGCATCAGTTTCCAACGGCGGGCGGGCACGGACACCTACGAGAAGTTCACCAATGTGGTCTCGCCGAGAGGCCCATGGTGCTACGCCGGCAAGGTGGCGGTCCTTACGAATGAAGGCTGCGCCAGCGCCTGCGAGCATTTCGTGTCCGGCATGTACGAGGCCGGCGCGCTTCTGGTAGGCACGCCCACCACCGGCGCGTGCGGCTGGTCCAAAGGCATCGATCTGCCCGCCGGGGTGACGCTGCGTTGTTCCCTGACGTTCCCGCTGCACGGCAAGGTGCCTTCGCCCCTTCACGGCATCGAGCCCCATCATCTGGTGAGCCCGACGGTCGAAGACCTCCGCGCCGCCCGCGACACCGTCCTGGAAAAGGCGATTGCCTTGCTGAATCCATAGGGTCAGCCGGCCAGGAATTTTCGGAGGTCGTCGTTCTCCATTTCGTGGATGGCGTTCGGCGTCACGCGGAGGCTGATTTGGTCCTCGGCGTCGAAGGCTTTGTAGATCGCCCTGAGTTCCGCCAGTGCCGGCTGGACGGTTTCGTTGTAGGAGGCGGAGTTGTTGTCGGGACTCAGGACGTCGGCCTCGCCGTAGTGGACCCGGATGGGGCGGGGGGCGTTCAGGCCCGCGATGTCGCTGCGGTCCATCCACTGCAGGACGCCTGGGATGCAGTGAGCCGGGGCGTTGTAGCAACGAGAGAAGACCACCGAAAACGAGCCCAGACTGCCGCTGGCGTAGATCTTCCGCACCCGCTCGCTGAAGACCGGATAGGTCAGAGCCAGGTCACCGCCGTAGGAGATGCCTGCGACGTCGAGGGTCGTGATGCCTTTGGTGTCCGCAAGCCACTGTTCCCAGTGGAGGAGGTCCTCGACGTGGGCCCCGACGAGGGTCTTGCCGTAGAGAAACGTATCGGTGACCAGCGAGAACTGCGGGCCGCGATCCCAGCTCCAGTAGTCCAGGCAGTAG
>CALMMH010001060.1 GCA_937868145.1 uncultured Phycisphaerales bacterium | reverse complement strand
CGAACACGCTCGCATTGTTGTGAGTCGAAGGGTCATGGAGGACCCCTCGATCCACTGGGTCTGACGCCGGGGGAGTCCGCTCCCCCGACGCCAGACGCCGACACCATCCCCAAGGGGAGAAAGGAGGTCGTGAATCCGAGGGGCACTTGGATTCCCCAAAGGTGAACCGCCCGGAACCTGCCCAATCGGCTCTGCCGGAGCCTGTATCGTCGCCGCATACGGACTGTGTGCTTCGAGAGGGGCAATCGCATAAGGATCGGGCCGCTCGTCGGCCCAGGAAGACCGGTTTCCGCCCACGGAGCCGGCGTGTGAAAGGAGTGTCTATGTCAAGGAGGAGCCTGTGTATCGGGTTGCTGGCCGTTCTGTACGCTTCGGCCGCGACGGCAGGAGAAATCAAGTGGCACATCTGGCCGTGTGCGCCGGTGCCTCAGGAGATCACCACGATCCCCGTCCTCATGGACGTCGGCTACTGGATCGAGATCGTCAACCAGGACGCTTTCATCAAACTCAAACAGGTCGCCATCCACACCTATGAAGGGTGCACGGATCTCCAGGTCCGCACCAACACCGACATTCGCCTGAGTTGCTCGATCGCGTCGACCGGGGTGATCCCGGGCACCTATACGTGCTGGATCAACGGAGCGGACATCAACGCCCCCGGCGGGCACGCCAACGTGTGCGCCAAGCTCACGGATGCGAATCTGGCCGGAAAGCCCGGCGGTACGAAGAACGTCAAAGTTGCTCTTGTCACCATCCGTGTGGTGCCTCGATCGTTGTAACAAAGCCAACACAGGTCGTCAGGGTATCCGGGATTCTGTGTGTGTGCAGCATTCTGTCAACCCTCGACTGAGTCGAGTCGCCTGCAAGGGGTGGGTGGCCGCCATCCACCCCTGCTCTCTCCTCCCTCGTCGGCGCGATGGAAATCACGTGCTGGTGAAGCAATCCGATGGTGAATCATCCTTGCGGTCGTTCTCCTGATTGACGCACGAACTCCGGTCGAGCGTGTGACTCGTGGTGATGCGAAACTGTTCCTCCGCAAACACGACATTCGTGACTTCGACGCCCCGAACCTGCTGTCGAAGCAGCTTGTTCACGTCGACGTGAAGTTTGGGATATTCCCATCGGGCTCCGTGGTCCGCCAGGGGGAAACCCGCCAGCATCTTGTCCACGAGCCAGTCGAACTGATCGATCAGGCGGTTGGTCGCAAGCTGCAGGACGACTTGTCCCTGCTCAAAGCCTGTGAACCGCAGACCCACGCGGACGGACTTGAAGATCGGCCAGGGCGTCTTGATCCGCAGCTTGATCTCCTCGCCCGCCAACTCCAAGTCGACCACCTCCTCGGGGACCAGCCCGTTGGCGTTCAGAATGCACACCAGCTCCTCACCCGAGAGAATTATCTGTGCCATATCCACTCACCTGACCGGTTCATTTCCGCCGTGACGCACTCCATCAGAACCCTCGCCGGACGTTTCATCGGACCAGCCGGCGTTTGAGCCTCTGGATCGCCAGGAAACCTGTGATCGCTGTGAAAATCGCGATGTAGGCCACGCTGCCCAACAGGACCGGCGTGTAGTGGCTGGCGCAGACGGCGCGGGACAGACGGACCGCGTGCGTCAAAGGCATGATTTCTGCAACGAACCGGATATTCTGCGGCAAATCGCTGACCGGGAACACCACTCCGGAGAAGAAGAACATCGGCGAGATGATTCCCGTCAGATAGAAGTTGAAGTGGTTGATCGTCTTGACGAACGACGTGACCCACAGCGACAGCGTCGCGAACATCATGCCGGTGAGAAAACCAACGAAGGGAGTCAAGAGTCCCGCCGGCATCCGAATGATCCCAAACGCCATCAGCACGCACATCACGGCGAACGTGAAGAACAGGCCTTTGGTGCCGGCCCAGAGGATCTCGCCCACGATCAGATTGTTCACGGTGATCGGGGCCGCCAGCATCCCGTCGTAGACCTTCTCGAACTCCAGGCGGATGAACGTGCCGAACGTGCACTCGTAAGCGGCGGTGAACATCGCGGCGGTGACCAGCAGGCCCGTTCCGAGGAAGTCGATGTACGGCATGCCGTCCCAGGTTTCGTTGATGTACTTGCCCAAGCCCAGGCCTACGCCCATCAGGAACAGCAAGGGCTCCAGGAACGGAGGCAGACCGTTGCTGAGCAGGTTCTTCGTATACACCCGCATGTGGCGATACCACACGCTGAACAACCTTTGAGAAAGCGGCGGATACATCGCCGGATTACTGCTTTTCATTGAGGGCCCTCCCGGTGGCCTTGAGGAACACATCCTCGAGCGTCGATTGCCTGATGTAGTACTGATTGCCGGAGAGCTTGTCGACGATGCTTTTGAGGCGGTCGATGTCCTGGGCGTAGAACCGCTGCGTTCCCTCGGCGTGGTCCAGGCGAACGCCGGCGGGCAGGCCGGACTCCTGGATCGCAGGCGCGCCGTTGGCGATCGGCACCTCCAGCACGTATGCCTCGATGTTCTCCCGGAGCAGATCGCGAGGGTTGTCCTCCTGGACCTTGCGGCCCTTGTCCATGATCAGGATCGTATCGCAGATCTGGAAGGCTTCTTCCATGTAGTGCGTCGTCAGCAGGATCGTGGTGCCCTGGGCGCGGAGCTGACGCAGCTTGTCCCAGATCAGGTGTCGCACCTGGGGGTCCAAGCCGGTCGTCGGCTCATCGAGGATCAGCAGCCTGGGATTGTTCAGCAGCGCGCGGGCAATGACCAACCGTCTCTGCATGCCGCCGGACAGCTCCCGGATCCTCGCTTCGGCCTTCTCCGACAGTTCGAGGAATTCGAGCAATCCCTGGATTCGTTCCCGGGCCACGGACCCGGAGAGACCGTAGAACTTCGAGTAGATGATCAGGTTCTGAAAGACATTGAGCTCGTCGTCGAGGTTGTTCTCCTGGGGCACGACGCCGGAGAGATACTTGATGGACAGCTCATCGTGGGCGGGATCGTAGTCGAAGACGCGGATTTCACCGCCATCGCGGAGGTCTCGGCTGCTTCGGCCGTAGATCATCTTCATCATCGTGGTCTTGCCGGCCCCATTCGGGCCCAGCAGGCCGAAACAGACGCCCTCCTCGACCTCGAAGCTCAGGCCACAGACGGCGTGCACGCCGCCGAAAGCCTTATTGACGTTCTTGACGCTTATGATTCTCATAACGCCGCATTGTACACATTTTGCGTCCGAACGCCACCGGCAACCCCCAATCGGAGAGTCTCGAAACTCGAACCTCCGATTTCCCTATAAAACAGAAGGACATCGCCAGTCGCATCCGACGCTCCGGAGAGTTCCGGAACGCGAAGTGCTCGCGATGTCCTGTATGATTCACCTCGATATCGAACGGCGGTACATGCTGCGCGATCTTCACGTCGATCGCTTGTGGCGTGCCGCCGCAGTCGGCGCTCTCATCGATGCCAGCGAGGAGGAGGACCGTACTGGTGATGATGATATGGCCGCGGCGGCGGACCGGGGACGTAGATGACCCCGACCGGCGGAGGCGGAGGAACAGGCACGACACAGACTTCGTCCGGCGGCCCGTAGTCTTCACATTCGATCACCATGCAACCACTGAGCCAGAACATCGACAGAGCAACGACGGCGGTCAACACGATCTTTTTCATAGTTCATTCTCCAGGACCAGCGACATCCTGAGGATGTCCTGTCCATAGAGAAAAGGCACGCCGCCGGCCGTTGGTAACAAGCCTCCGTCGATTCGCAACGGCCGCCCTCCGTCCTCCGGCTTTAGTACCCCAGTCTCCCCCAGACGGCCACTTGCATCTTCTGCAGGTCGGCCAGACCTTCGTCGGTGGTGGGCGTGTAGTTGTGTGTCGGGTTGACCATCTTGCCGAGTTCGATCGTCTCGACCCCCTGGTACTTCCAGTAGTCGGCGTGTCCGTCGGCGAAGGCGACGTTCGTCCCGTCCCCATGTCGCACAAACGGCGGGTCCCACCATCGGGCCGTTGTGTAGTGGAGCGCGAAGCTGTCCGGCGTGATCCGGCCTTCGTCCAGGAAGACCAGCCGGAAGGCCGGCGCCGGGACGGTGATCTCCCCTCGTCGCTTGATCATCAGCACCGTTTTGCCGACGCGTACGCCCACATTGCCGCTGAAGGTGCCCACCGCGTCGAAGCAACCGTTCATGCCGTAAGCGGTGGTGTACGTTCGCATCTCGCCGCGGACCCCGGTCGGGCAACGATAGACCTTATCCGCCTTGGCATACGGAAACAGCGCGCCCGCTCGGACGGCGTCGATCTGCGTTTCGAGGGGACGCTGCTCTCCCGTCATGAAACCAGCGGCGCAATCGTTGCCCACCCAGTATCGCTCGCCGTTGTGCGGGCCCCCGGTAGGCACAGGGGCTTCGGCCGCGGTGCTCGGGGAGTAGTAGGCCTCCCCGTTGACGATCCGGTCGTCGTTCTCGTCGGCGTACATGCCCCAGCAAAGCGTCAGACTGCGGAGATGATTCAGACAGACCGCTCGTCTACCCTGCTCGCGGGCGCGATTGATCGCCGGCATGAGCACCGCCATGAGGATCGCAATGATCGCGATGACCACCAGCAGTTCGATCAAGGTGAAGGCTCCCCGCACGCCCCCGGGTCCGCGACTGAGCATCTTCACGTCTGCCGGGGCAAATCCATGCATCTGTCTTTGCACGCACATCCTGACGCTCCTTTCGACGCAACCGTCCGCAGCCAACGCATCCAGGACCTCATTGTACGCACGATTCACCGCGAAAGCAACGGGAAATCACGGTGGGTTGTGCGTGGTGTCTGTGAAAAGAAACCGGCGTCTCGTAGGTACAGGACGCCCTGTTTATCGTGGAATCGCTTGTAGAGGCGACGCATGCGTCGCCCTTATGCCGGGTGTCATTCTTACGCCGGGAATCTCGCATTCCCGTCGGGTGGCAGCGGTAAGCGAAGTCCGCGTAGCTTACCGATGGTTCGCTCTCAGTCGCACCAGAGCCATCGGCAAGCTCCGAAGACTCCTCTTGCCGCTGCCACCCGGAGTCGAATGGCGATGGTTTCCGTTTCTGGAGACCCCACGAAACGTAGTCACACACGTGCGTGCGGGTGCGGCCGGCCGTGGCGATCCTCCGTGGCGGACAGCCGGGGCCGGCGAACTACTCCCGGCCGGAGAGGTAGGGTGTGCCGGACTGTGGGGTCGTGTCGGCCTTCGGAGTGGCCATCGTGATCGGCATCTGGACGGAGATCTTTCGCGAACCCCGCACGACCCGGCCAAGGGTTTCCTGCGCCGCCTGCACGGGCTCGACGACCAACTCGGGAACGCTGTAGGTCCACAGGCACGAATCGTAGGCGGTCGGGTCCTCCTGCGGCAGAACAAACGGCTTGTGCGCCACGCCGTTGGGATCAACGTAGCTCAGGTAGGTCCTGGTGAAGAGCCCGCTGTCCCGCTTGCTGCTGAACGCGATCCACCGGCTGTTGCTGGACCAACTGTGCCAGCTCTCGCTCTGATCGCTGTTGATGGGCAGGAGTCTGAAGTGTGAAGTGTGAAGTGTGAAGTCAGAGGCTTCGCCCTCCGTTGTGCCCGCTCTTGCTTCCAACTTCGCACTTGACACTTCAGACTTCTCTTCAAGGTCGATCAGATAGAGATCGCTGCTTTTCTGGTAGACCGGGAAGCAGCCGTAATCGCACATCGACACCAGCAGCCACCGGCCGTCGGGACTGATTCGAGGAAGCAGGATGCTCTTGCCGGTGTCCTTGGCCGACAGGACCGTCTCGGCCTGTCCCCACGCGCCCTGGTTCGGATCGTACGCAATCCGCATCAGATCGTATCGAACCTGCCCATACCCATCGGGAATCGCGTTGTTGCTGGTCCAAGTCCGCGGCGCGCTGCAAAAGTACAGATACCGTCCGTCCGGCGACCAGGTCGGATAGGTTTCCAGGCGATCCTTCTTCGCCAGATCGGGCGCGGTCCCTATCTTTTGCGACTGAACCTCGTAGTAGAAAAGCAGAGAGTCCAGATCGATCACATCGCGGACCTCGTCGCTGGTCGGGTGGAGAAACTGCACCACCTTCATGCTCGTGTAGACCAGGATCTTGCCGCTGGGGTGCCAGGAGGCATAGCCGAACGTGGCCCCCACCTTCTCGGGTTTGCCGTCCCGGACGATCACGGCGGAGTTGCCGTAGTCAGCGCTCCGCACGCTGACGAGCATCGCGTCGGCGCGGTTGTTGCGGAACGTGTGGCAGTTGACGCAGCCGCCGCGGAAGTAGTCGTTCGTCAGGATCGCGGTTTCCGCGAACGTCGCGAGATCCCGCTGATAGATGCCCATGTCCCGCCAGGCGGAGTGGGCCGGGTGAATCCGACGGTAGGCAAGGTAGCGGTCGATGTCCTCGTTCGCCACGGTCATCCGGAACGGATTGAATCGCCGCCATCCCGCGTCGGTCTGTACCTGGACCTCGAACGCAAGCTCTCGTCCCCGATTCGCGGCCAGCAGCTTGCGCCACGACTTTTCCGAGATCGTGATCTTCGCCGAGCGGCTCTCGATCGAGATGGAATCGCCCTGCCGGGCTGCGATCCGAACCCGGTATCGCGACCCATCCTCTCGAACGAGAAAGTTCAGTGGCGCGATGTTCGGCGGGATTACTACGTCGGCGTAGTCCGGCTGGATCTTGGGAGCCCGTCCGACCGGGGACGGAGCGGCCGCCGGACCGGATGCGGCAAAACAGACGACACAGGCGAGCCCTGTCACTGCCGCCATCGCCAGAACCGCCGCAAGAAATCGATTCGATCGCTTCATCGTCGCGTCCGCACCGTGCAGAAGTAATAGTAAAAGTAGCTTCCGTAATAGTCCCGGGCCAGTTCCGCCGCCGCGGCGTCCCGGTTTCCGCCGTGCTTGTTCACGACGCTGCTGAAATGCTGGATTCGCCGGTGCATCTCAGGACTGACGGCCAGCCCCTGCAGGATGTCCCGCTTGCCTGTGCCATAGGCGTAGATCAGGATTGCCTCCTGCCACAACGACGGGATCTCGGTGTAGCCGAACTCATTCAACCGCTCGATTTGCTGCACCACCTTGGGCAATTGGCCCTTCAGCAGATACCACGCCGTAAGATACTCGAAGGCCATGCGGTTCTCGCCGGGACTCTGCGAGACCAGGGCCGCCAACATCGCTTCCTCCGCGTAGAACTCCGCGGGCACATCCTTCACTTGAGACGCGTTCCAGACTCGGCGAAGTGCCGCGACATCGGAGGCGTTCGGATCGGCGTCGAGACGCGCGAGTCGTTCGTTCGCCAAGTCACCCTGGAACAACGTCCGGCTCATCGCTCCCCAGAAG
>CALMMH010001059.1 GCA_937868145.1 uncultured Phycisphaerales bacterium | reverse complement strand
ACCCGGCTCAATGACGGAAGTGGCGTTTGCCGGTGAAGACCATCGCGATGCCGTACTTGTCCGCGGCGGCAATCACTTCATCGTCCTTCTTGGAGCCGCCCGGCTGGACGATGCAGGCGATGCCGTTCTCGGCCGCGTTGTCCACGTTGTCCGGGAACGGGAAGAAGGCGTCGGAGGCCATGGCGGCCCCCTTGGTCTCGTTGCCGGCGTGCTTCATCGCAAGCAGGCCGGACTCGACGCGGTTCATCTGACCGACGCCGATGCCCAGAATGCGTTTGTTCTTGGACAGCACGATCGTGTTGCTCTTGGCGTGCTTGGCGACCAGCCAGGCGATCCGCAGGTCCTCCAGTTGCTCCGGCGTAGGACGAGCCTTCGTCGGGAACGTCAAGGCATTGGGCTCCCAGCCGACCAGGTCGCGCTTCTGCAGGAGCAGACCGCCAACGATGTGGCGGACGTCGAATTCGTTGGCGTCGATTCGGGACCGGTCGATGGGTCCGGTCTCGATCAATCTCACCCGGCTGCCCCAGACCTTGAGGGTCCGGATGATCTCGATGGCGTCCTCGTTGAACCGCGGCGCCACGATCACCTCCGCGAAAAACCCGCTGGCGCCGAGGGCCTTGCCGAAGCGGCCGTAGGATTCCATGATGGTCCGAGCCAATTCGACATCCACCGGCCGGTTGGTCGCGATAATCCCGCCGAACGCACTGACGACATCGCCTTCGTAGGCCTTGCGATAAGCAATATTGATGTCCTCATCGATGGCGCAGCCGCATGGATTGAGGTGCTTGACGACCACTGCGGCGGGTTCGTCGAATTCTTTGGCCAGCTCGAACGCCGCGTTGGCGTCGAGGAGATTGTTGAAACTGATCTCGGTGTCGCCGACCATGAGCTTGCCGGCGCTGACCGAGGGCTCGCCGGTGCGAGGCTGCTTGTACAGGGCTGCGGTCTGGTGGGGATTCTCGCCGTAGCGGAGCGTCGCCTCCTTCGTCAGAGCGATGGAAATCCGGTCCGGGAACTCAACGCCTGCCTGGCCGTTGAGGTACTTGGCGATTGCGGCGTCGTAACCGGAAGTCAGGGCAAACGCGGCCCGGGCCAGATCCTCCCGCTGTTTGCTGCCGACAGCCCCATTGTTGTTCTTCATCTGCTCAACAACGCGGGCATACTGATCGGGGCTGGTGACCACCGTCACGAATTTGTGATTCTTGGCGGCTGAACGAATCATGCTGGGGCCGCCGATATCGATGTTCTCGATCGCTTCTTCGATCGTACAGCCGGGCTTGGCCACGGTCTGCTCGAAAGGATAGAGATTGACACAGACCAAGTCGATCGGCTCGATGCCGTGCTTCTGCATCGCCTGCACGTGCTCGGCTTTGTCCCGCAGGGCCAGCAGGCCGCCGTGGATCTTGGGGTGCAGGGTTTTGACCCGGCCGTCCATCATCTCGGGGAAACCCGTGACCGAATCGATCGCAACCACCTTCACGCCCGCCTCCGCGAGGTTCTTGGCGGTGCCTCCGGTGCTGATGATCTTGACGCCCATCTGGGTCAATGCTTTGGCGAAATCGACCACGCCAGTCTTGTCGGAAACACTGACGAGCGCCGTCTTGATCGTGATATCCATCTCTTGATTCTCCCTGTTCCTATCCAAATTCTCCGGTGGAGTTTGGAAAAGGGAGGATTAGGCCTATATTCTTCACGGAAATCTCATTTTTCGATTTCCGTGAAGAATCGATTCTGCGTGGCCACCGAACCTCACGACTTTGGGAATGAAAATCAAGAAACGCGATTTTCATTCCCAAAGTAGGCCTAATCCTCCCTTTTCCAAACTCCACCTCCCTATCCCTTCCTTCTCACCGCGTCGGTTCAAGACACGCGACACGACCGCGTCCATCCACAATATACATCCGTGCGTTCTCAGTATTCGACACATGACCGATCACCGACGCACAGTTCACAGAATATAGCCTCTCGCCCGTCGCATTGTCCATAACCGCCAGCGTGCGGACCTTGGTGATGACGTACGCTTTGCCATCGGACTCGGCCAGCAGATCGAGTCCCTCGGGCAAAGACCAGGCAGCTCGGCCGGCCTGCTTGTTGATCGCCGTCAATCCCCGGCCCGGGGCGTACTGGTACACGAAACCGTCCGTCACCCGCGGGCTGCGATCCAGCACCGCCTCGGTCTGAAATTTCCAGGCCATCCCGGCTTTCTTCGTTTCGGTCATGTCGATCCGATAGACGTTCGTATCCTTGCAGGCGAAATAGAACGAGTTGCCGTCGCGAACGATCGACCCCGCCACCGCCTCGGGCACCTTGAATTGCCACAATCTCTTCGGGGCGTCGGCCATGATCGCCACGATATCGCCCTCGCTGGTCCCGAAGACGACCAGATCGTCCCCTGCGACCACGGTGGTGATCAACGAATCGTCCTCGGGCGCCACCTTGAAAATCTGGACCAGGTCGTGGGCCCGCAGGGCATGAAGTCTGCGATCGGCCGCCGCGATGTAGAAGAACTGTTCGTTGCGGACTGGCGGCGCCACAATGCTGAGTTCCAGATCGGCGACCCGCTGCTCACTGCCGGTGATATTGCTGCACTCGATGAGCTGGTTGCCGATGACCGAGATGATGCGGTCGCCATGGGAAACCAAGCCCAGCACGGGAACACTTTCATGCGCTACGGAGCGGCTGAAGACCACGTCCCCTTTGACAGCGTCCAGGGACCACATGTAATTGCGGTCGGACCGGAAATACAGACGATCGCCCAGCAGTGTGATGGAGTCGAACTCCTCCCCCGGCTTGACCGGCAGGGTCTGCTGCCAAACGGTCTTGAGGCGGGCATGCTCGAGCAGTTCCGGGCTCAGCAACCAATCGGAAGCCTTCTCAGTAACCACCGGGGCGACGTTCTTTGTCGCGGCGGCCGCAACATGCGATGGCAATCCGCTCCAGAGGAAACTCACAGCCAGAACGATCAAGGCTTTCCGCCGCAGCACGATTTGCATGTCCGAATCCTCGCAAAAGAGTTTCCAGTTCTCCATTCCGAATTGAAGCCGGATTTCTGCCGAACGGCCGTTCTGCAAAAGTCCAGAAGCAAGAAACGCTCCTCCGACCCCGGGTTGAGACTCGGAATGAACACCCACCCCGACTCCACCCGTCCCGGCGGCGCCAGGCGCCCCGTCAGGACAACTCCACATAATCCGCCAAATCCACCTGGTGCTCGGCCTCGAACTTCCGCATCTCCTCGATGCGTTCGATGTCATCCTGGATACGGTGGACCAGCTTGAAAATATACGGCTTGCCGGCCAGGCGATTGCGCAGATCGTCGATCATCGGTTCCCACGAGCCGCCGTACAATTGGGACTTGAGGGCAACGAGCATCTTGTACTCGTCACTGAGTCGGTCGACGTAGTCCGCCACGGCCTTGGCGACATTGCTGTCCGGGCTGCTGCTCATCTGGGCTGGCTCAGCCATAAATGACTCCAATCCCTTGGATCGTACCGATTTTCCGGCGGAGATTCAACACATTTTCCCGAATTGGCGCGACGCCCGACGGCCCAAACCCCTTGAATCCGTCGCCCCAATGCATTACGATGCAGACTGGAAGGTGTGCCTCGCCAAGTTCCAAAAGGCACATCAACGCGGGAAAACTGCGATTCCACTCGGGACTTTCGGCGCAACCCGGACCAGCCAAGCCTGCATGAAAGTCCCCGGAACCGCAGCCAACGGTTATAATTATGCCCTCTCCAGCCAGGTCACCTTGTAGGAAGAGCACAGGTATCGCCTCACAGGGTGGCTCCGCGTGGACAGGGTCGGCCAGGACTCGCCGATGCCCTATTTCAAATGCCAGTTCGTCGCCCGTGACGGCGGCGAAAGCCCAGGAATGGCGGTCGCCCGGTTAATTTCCGACTCGTCCCGCGACATATCGGAAGACCTCCGCCGCAAGAACGGAACATCCCTCGATTCTACGATAATCCGAACCTTTCCGTGATAATCTGAACGAACCGCCTGGCGATGACGCGAAAACTGTAGTTTTCGACAGCCCGTTTGCGGCCGGCCTCGCCCATCTTTCGTCGCAACTCGGCGTTTCGCATCAGATCCAGTAAGTAGGCGGCGATATCGTGAATGCTGGCGCGATAATCAACGACACGAGGATTCTCGAAGACCACGCGGTGGCCCGACTCATACCCCGACTCGTCGCCGACGATCGTCTCCTTGACCCGGACCTCCTGGGCGATGCGGGCCAGGTACGCGGTCTCGCCGTGAACCATGGTGTCGAGCAGGCCCATCGCCTGGATGCCGATGACGGGCTTTCCACAAGCGTTGGCCTCGACCTGGAGCATCCCGAAACCTTCCAGTCGGGAGGGGGCTGCATAGATGTCGCAGGCCGCCAGCAGGTACGGCATAAAATTGCGGCTGATGACGTTCGTCGTGTACACAACGTCCTTCTCGATGCCCAGTTGGGCCGCCAGTTGCAGGTCGACGTCATTCTGGTGTTTCGTACGGGCCTGCGGCCAGACTTTGCAGACATACTTCCAGTCGGGCGCCTGGGTGTCGATCAAAGCCAGCGCCTGCATCACCTCCTGGGCTCCTTTGCTCGTGGCGTCGCCGCCGACCGTCAGGATCAGGATCTGGTCGGGGGAAACGCCGAGCGCCTCGCGGACCGCGAGGACTTTCGGGTCGTTCCGGTCGCGTGGAATGAACCTGTCGGTATCGCAGCCCACGGGAAGAATCTCGATGTTGTCGCCCGAGAGCCCGTCGCGGACGTAAACGCTCTTGACCCATTTGGAGGTGGCCAGAATGAGGCGAAGCCGCTCGAGCACTTCCCGGTAGTTGGCCATGTAGCCGTCGGCCACCAGCCAGGGGACAGGCTGAACGCCGTAGCGCTGCGGATGCAGGACCAGGTGCGGCGCGTGGCCCCAATAACCAACCCCCAGAACGATGTCGGGCTTGAACCAACGATAGTACCATTCCTTCTCCTGGGCCGACTCGAAGTGGACCGAGTGAACGGCGATTCCCATCTCCTCCAGACCTCGGTGCAGAAGATAGCCCTGCGTCGCCAGACCCGACGGGGACGGCGGGTAGTCGTACAGAAGAAGCACTTTCATGCTTTGGTTCCCCCCAGATTGACGTCGCTCGGGGCTCGTCACACGTCTTTCGAACGACGAGCGACGCGGGCCGAGCGACGAATCATTTCCCCTTCCCCATCACCCAGAACGTCTCCTCCTTCGGCGTGGTCTTCGCCTCGAAACTGTCGGGAGCGAATCCGTACGCGCCGGTGATGATTTCGTACTTCTGCCGCCAGATGTCCTTGGGCAGGCGGATCGTGACGTCGCAATTCCCGGCCGGACGGGGCAGGTACTTGCCGCCGCCGTCCTCGTAGGCGAACATCCAGAGGTCGCCGGTGGAGACCCGCTGGCTCTCCCGCAGAGCCATGACAGCCTTGGCCACTTCTTCATGCCGTCGATGCCGGGTGTACTCGCCCCAGAGACTGTGAGTGAGGACCAGGTCGTACCGATGCGAGGGAAGCAGATCCATGATCGCGTCCTCGACGTCGATCGTCCGAAGGGGCTTCTGTTCGGGACCATCGTCGAGATCGCCCATGATCCCTGTGGCGTGGTACTGCTCCATCACCTTGTGGAACTTCGGAGCCCTGTCCGGATCGCTCTTGCGGGTGAGCGATACGATCGTCCAGCGGCTGTCGGGGTGCATCAGGAGCGTCCCGCCCGCCCACAGAGTCTCGTCATCCGGATGCGCGACGATGACCAGGCAGTTGACATGTTCGTACGTCAACCGGCCCACGGCGTTTTCGACCATAAAAATCCTTTGAATCTGCTATTTACGATTGATTCTTTACTATTTGAAGAGCGGTTCCCGGCGAGGGTTGCACGCACCGGCCGACGCCCATGGTAAATCGTCAATAATAAATCGTCAATTCCTTCATAGCCCCAACAGCAACAGCACCACGTCGAGGATGAAAAGCAGAACGATCGTGATTTCCAGGAGCATCATCCAGTAGTTGATCCAATCCTGGTGGAGCAGTTGATAGAGGTCCGCAAGCGTCCGGAGCTTGACGTTGATCGTGTCGTTCCAGTCCTTGAGGTGAAAACGGCTGAAGAGACTCTGATAGATCCTCGCCAAATGCCAGTCGCCGAAGAACTTGGTGATGTTGAGCAGCTCATCGTTGAGGCGGGCCATATCGACGCGGATCTCCCGGAGATTGCGGCTGACCTCCCGGCCCACCCACCGGGAACGCGACAGATCGCGATAGGCCACCTCCAACGCTCCGTCCAACACTCGATCGTAGGCCGCAAGCTCGGCAAGCTGCACGTTGGCCAGCTCCATGACGTGAATGATCTCCTCCAGGCTCTCCCGCTCGCCCACGACGAGCGCGGCGTCCCAATCCGGGACAACCAGGTCGCTCTCATAGTAGGTCAGGTATCGCTCGGTGGACTCGGCCGCTTCCTGCTCCGACAGCCGGCTCGGATTGCTCTCTTGCGTGAGCAGCGCGGCGACCGCCCGGCGATTCTCCATCAGCCAGTCTTCGGTTCGCTTGCCGACATTGCCCTCCCGCACGGGCAATTCGTAGATGCAGAAGACCGTGTAGTCTTCGCCCTGCTCCAGGACCGGCACCGGGCGGACAAAATAGGGTTCCAGCTCCCGGCGCACCCGCTCGGCCAACTGGATGACCTCCATCTCGATGCTGTTGCCCGCGAGACTCAGCCCATAGTACTTGACGAGATCCTCGATGGACGAAACCTCAAACGGCGTGCGAACCTGAATGCTGACCGCCCCCACATTGTAGATCTTGACGGAAATCGAGACCTCCAGCGGTCCCACGGAGCTTTGGTACATCCTCGGCGGCAGCGTCACCATCTGCGGCCGGTAGAAGAACCCCTGCTTCGGGCCCGGCTTGCTGGGACCGACCCAATACTCCTGCGCCTGGTGACCCAGAATCTGGGGAATTCGCTGGCGCTTCATGTCGTATGCCAGGTCGAATGCCCGGATATAGACGACCTCGCCTCTCAGAGCGGTGCTGTGCGTGTGCGCCCCAGTCATCTCCACCAGACCCCCTCAGCGACTCCGTTCGCTGCTTGCCCTGCCCCTGCTCATCGAACATGCAAAGAACGGGAGCCCGCCACAGACGGCGGACCCCCTTGCGATCTTCCCACAGGACGTTCTTCGCCTGCCCTTACTTGGTGGCCGGCGCCGTGGTCTTATTCGGGTCCGTCGGAGCCGGAGCCTCGTCGCCACCGCAGCCCGGCAGAACCACCACGGCCACAAAAATAGCCACTGCCGAAACCAACATCACCAGTCTTCTTCTGAAATCTGTCATTGTGTTCCCCTTCCCTTTACGGTTCTTCCCGCCCCGCCCGTGCGAAGCCATACCCAGCACTTTCCGTCGCACCGTACGATCGGTGCGAGCAGCACTTCAACTCTGTAAGATCCGGCTCACAATACGGAATTCCATGAGCCCCTTATCTCGACTTTGCACCCGCAGCCCCCCAGTATACCGGCCGGAGCGTTCAAATCAATCTCATCCCCCGCTCTTTCTCTCAATTCATGCCTTGACCAGCCGCACACCCGGCTTGTCGGCGGCGCCGATGGCTTCGAGAAATCGCTCTTCGACATACTTCTCGATCTCTTCGCGTTCGGCCTTCGTGCCCTTGATCAGAGGGACCTGCCCGCCGGCGTATGTTTGATGTCCCCCTCCGGTCCCCTTCCTGGCGACCATGTGCTTAATGACCTTGCCGGCCAAGTTGTCTTCCTCCGACGTGCGAAGCGAAATCAGCAGCTTGTCCTTCCAGCAACCGGTGCACATGGTCCAGGTGGTCTCGTCTTCGCGAAGCAGCAGGTCGGCCACCTCCGCGATCATGTCCGGGTTGTCGATGTCGCCCAGTTCCGTGATGATGGCCGGCCCCTGTAGGCGGGCGTTCCGCAGGGCGTTGGCCAGCATCTGGTAATACACCCTGGGCACCCTGCCCCGCTGGATCTCGCCGATCATGCGGTTGTTGGCGAACGGGTACAGGAACTCGATGGCCTCGATGTCGAATCGCGAAGACTCCCGTCCGAGATCCTGCGTGTCGGAGCGAATCCCATAGAGCAAGGCGGTCGCCAGCGGCGTGTCCGGCGTGATGCCCGCCTCGATCAGGTACTCGACGAGGATCGTCGAAGCGGCTCCGTACCCACTGCGGATATCCGTGAACTTCACGGTTCGGGTTTGATGCCGGATGGGGTGATGATCGATCACGATGTCCGGCAGGACCCCCTCAGGCAGGGAGTTGTTTCCCATCCAGGGCTGCGTGTCCACCATGGCCACGAGGTCGTACTTGCCGTAGTCGATCTCGGCGTAGGTCCTCAGGTTCAGGCCCAGATACTTCACCAACGCCCGGTTCTCTCCCCGGCCGACGGTCCCGCCGCACACGATGGAGCACTGGAGATTCCCCAGGTTGTTGGCCAGCTTGCGCAAGGCCACCGCCGCCGCCAGACTATCCGGATCGGGCGTGTCCTGCATGGCGATCAGCAGGTACGTTTTGCCGGTCAACAGCTCGGTCAGTCTTTGGAGTTTGGACCCTGTTTTCTCAGCGGCTTTCATACCCTGGATTGTATAAGTCCCGGTCGCTTCTGGCCAGTTCTTTATCCCTACTTGCCTTTGCGGAAAGGTCTTAGCAGCCCGGGGAACACGGATTGGTGCCAATGCCTTTGAACGGGAAACACGCCTTTCTCGACAGAATCCACTTCCTCGATGGAATAGAACGCATCGGGATTGAAGGTTTTGATCAGCTCGATGATGGCGTCGACTTCCCGCCGGGGCACGATCGTGAAAACGATCTGCACAGGACCACTGGCGCCCTGCCCGCCGATGGCTGTGACTCCATATTGTTTGGCCCGGAGCTGCTCGAGCAGGCCGTGAGCAGGCTTGGGGGTAATCACGCGGATCAGGACCATGCCCAACGAGAGCTTCTCGGCGATGAGCAGACCGACGAAATTGCCCGTGGCGAACCCGCCGGCGTAAGCGATGTAGCAGACGGGATTCGTCAGATTCTGCATGATCTGGCCGATGGCGAGGATCCAGATCAGCACCTCGAAGAACCCGGCGATCGGCGCCAGGTACTTGAAGCCGCGGGAAACGAGGATCAGCCGAACCGTCCCCACCGATACGTCGGTGATGCGGGCCAGAAAAATCAGGATGGGCAGGACCACCCAGGAAAAGACCGGCGTGTTCGGAAACAGCATGGCGGCTATAGCCATTTCTTCCTTCGGAAATAGGTGATCATGACGCCGGCGACAGACCCCATCAGCAGCAGCACCGCCGGATACCCCCAGCGCCACCTGATCTCCGGCATGTGCTTGAAATTCATCCCATATACGCCCGCGACGAAGGTCAAGGGGATGAAAATCGTCGCGATCATCGTCAGAACCTTCATGATGGCGTTTGTGCGGTTGCTGATGCTGGACAGGTACACGTCGAGCATCCCGGACACGATATCGCGAAACCCTTCGATGGCGTCGATGATCTGGATCGTGTGATCGTACACGTCGCGGAGGTAGACGCGGGTCGGGCTGGAAATCAAGGGCGACTCGTCCCGTTGCATGACGCTGATCAGCTCCCGCAGGGGCCAGATCGAGCGACGCAGCGACATCATCTCTCGTTTGAGCGAATGGATCTGGCGGAGCAGGCTTTCGGACGGATGCTCGATCAACTCGTCTTCGAGCCCTTCGATCCGCTCCCCGATCTTCTCCAGGATGCCGAAGTAGCCGTCCACGATCGCGTCGATCAGCGAGTAGGCCAGGTAGTCGGCGCCCATCTTGCGGACCCGGCCTTTGGCCAGGCGGATCCGGTCCCGAATCGGGTCCCAGATATCGCCCACATCCTCCTGGAAAGAGATGACGAAATTGGATCCGAACACGATGCTGATCTGCTCGCTCTCGACGGATAGGGTCGTTTGGTTGTACGTGAGCATCTTGAGCACGATGTACACGTATTGGTCGTAATTGTCGAACTTGGGACGCTGGCCCGCGGTGACGATATCCTCCAGGATCAGGGGGTGCAGATCGTACGCTTTGCCGATCTTCTCGATGATCGGGATCTCGTCGATGCCGTCGATATTGATCCAGGTGACCGTGTCGGTGTGCTTGAACGGGAAACACTCCTCGACGGAAACCCCCTGTTTCTCCTGGAAACTGTGATCGTCGTAATCCATGTACGTGATGCGAACGGCCTCTTCCCGCTTCTCGCCGATGTGAATGAGCGTCCCGGGCGGCAGGCCCGACTTTTTGGCTCGCCGATTGATCGCTGCGTTCCTGCGTTTGGACTTGCTTCCCATCGTCTCAATCTCCCCGCGGGCTCCTGGCGGAGGCGTTGCCTTCCATGGCGACTTTCAACGCCGGAGCCTGGCCGGCCTTGTCCTGCCCCATGTACAGGGTCACATGCGGGAACGGGATTTCGATGTTCTTCTCGTCGAACCGTTTCTTGAGCCGGCGGTTGAACTCCCGTCCGACGCTCCATTGCTTGATCGGCTTGGTCTTGGTCCGGGCTTTGATAATCACTGAAGAGGCCCCGAACTGGTCGAGCCCGAGGATCTCGATGGGCTCCAGAATGTCCGAGGCGAACGCCGGATCGCTCCGAAGCTCCGCGTCCACCTGCCGGACCACTGTGATCACTTCGTCCACGTCCTCCCGGTACGCGACGCCGATGTCGAAGACATATCGAGAGTACTCCTTCGTCATGTTCGTCACGACGCCGATCTGGCCGTTGCGGACGTAGTGCACGTTGCCCGCCAGATCGCGAAGGACCACGACCCGCAGGCTGATCCTCTCGACCAGTCCGCCCTTGTCGGCGATCTGGACCACGTCGCCCACGCGGATCTGGTCGTCGAGCAGGATGAAGAACCCGCTGATGACGTCCTGCACGAGATGCTGAGCGCCGAAGCCGATGGCCACGCCGACGACGCCGGCGGCCGCCAGAACCGGGCCGATTTCGATCCCGAATTCCGGCAGGATCGTGAGCACCGCCACCGCGACGATGGTCGCGCCAATCAGGTAGCTGACCGTCGCGCTGAGCGTGTCGGCCCGCTTCTTGTATTCATCGTCCGTCGCCTTGCGGCGGACGATGAAAGCGAACAGCCGAGAGGATGCCACGTGCGAGAGCCTGATGCCAATGTAGGTCAGGACCAAAACGACGAGAACCTTGGGACCGCTGGTCACAAACCAATTCACGAGTTGATTGGCGTACTTGCTGAAGTCGATGTTCATGGTTCTATACCTCCGTGATTCCGATTCGTCCGATTCGCAACGCTGCGGGTCGCCTCCGCCGCACGACGAACATTTCCTCCGACATCCGAGTCCGCGTCACGCCTTGCGTTTCTTCCTCAGGAAGCTGGTCGCGACGAGAATGCCGGTCACAAGCCCCAATGCGAACGTCAGCATCAGCATCAACACCCGCGACATCTGGATTTCCAGGAGCAGGATATGAGCCTGCATGGGTTCGGTGTTCTGCAGAAAGATGATGATCGTGAGAATCAGCAGGACGACGATGGCAATCAGTTTGGCTTTCCTCATGACAGTTCCTTTATCGTCCAAGGACGTGGTCGACGTTCGCAGGACAGAATTGTAACCGATGAACAGACCAGGGTGAAGAGAAAAAACCAACGCCCGATCCGCGGGACCTCATGATGGGGGCATTTGGAGACAATCCGGGCGGCAGCGGCGTCTCATCCGCCACTGCCGCCCGGTCTCACGTCACAGACGTCGAAATGTATGAAGCGCGTTGTACCAGACCAAGAGCCGACGCGCCCCCCTCGTCGTCGGAATTCGTACGGCTTACGGCAAAGTCAACTGGTCCTTGGGCAGCTTCTTAAGACACAGGAACCAGTCGAGGCACTGATAGTTCGCCCCGGCCTCTGTGACTCGCTGCTGGGCGACGCCGCAGGAGTTCGGCGGCGGGATGATCACGTCGTCGCCGGGCTGCCAATCGGCGGGCGTGGCGCACTTGTGGGCGTCGCTGGTCTGCATGGCGATCAGCAACCGCTTGATCTCCTGGAAGTTCCGCCCGTTGGACAGCGGATAATAGAGGATCGCCCGCACCTTGGCGTTCGGATCGATGAAGAACACGGCCCGCACGGCCTGCGTGTTGCTGGCCGTCGGCTGGATCATGCCGTAAGCCTTCGCCACATTCATGCGGATGTCCTCGATCACCGGGAAGGTCACCTCCACACCCTGCATGCCCTTATACTTGATCCGCTCCTTGATGGTGCGCAGCCAGGCGATGTGG
>CALMMH010001058.1 GCA_937868145.1 uncultured Phycisphaerales bacterium | reverse complement strand
CAGCGGACGCCGGGCGTGGAGTGCCTGTGTATGGACCTCAGCCAGGAGAAGAACTGCAAACGCGCCTGCGAAGGAGCGGCCGAGGTCTACAACCTCGCGGCCGACATGGGCGGCATGGGCTTTATCGAGCGATTCCGCATCGAGTGCCTCCGCAGCATTCTGATCAATACGCACATGGTCGAATCGGCCTGGCGCGCCGGGGCGAAACGATACTTCTTTTCTTCTTCCGCCTGCGCGTACAACGTCGAGCTGCAAAAGCGACCCGATGCACAGGCTCTGAAGGAGTCCGACGCCTATCCCGCGATGGCCGAACGCGGCTACGGCTGGGAGAAGCTCATGAGCGAGATGTTCTGCCAGGAGTACTGGGCCGAGCGGGGTTTCGAGACGCACATCGCCCGCTTCCACAACGTCTACGGCCCGTGGGGAACCTGGACCGGCGGCCGCGAGAAGGCCCCCGCCGCGATCTGCCGCAAAGTGATTGAGTCCAAGGACACGGGCAACAAGGACATCGTGATCTGGGGCGACGGCCACCAGACCCGCAGCTTCATGTACATCGACGACTGCGTCGAGGGCATCGACCTGATCACGCACTGCGACAAGCTGATCGCGACGCCGATCAACCTCGGGTCGAGCTTCCTGGTGTCGATCAACGAGCTGGTCACGCTGGCCGAAGGGGTCGGCGGAATCAAGCTGAATCGCAAATACGATCTCGGCGCGCCCAAGGGCGTCGGCGGCCGCAACAGCGACAACACGTTCATTCAGCAGATCCTGGGCTGGGAGCCGAGCACGCCGCTCAAGGACGGCCTGGCGAAGACCTACGCCTGGATCGAGAAGCAGCACAACGATCGCAAGGCCGGCAAGAGAACGGTGAGTTGAAGTGGGATTGTTGATGTGTGATTTTTGATTGAAGAAGTGGCAGGGGCCGGATGATGAACCGTCGCGAATCTGAAATCAACAATCAAACATCGAACATCACAAATGTCCTGGGCCGATTGCCGTATCGGCTTGCGCTGGCCGGCGGGTGGATCGATCAGCCGTTTGTCTCGAAGCTCAACCCCTCGCCGCCGGGGTCGATGGTTGTCGTGTGCGTGGAGCCGGAATTCTGGTTCATGGAGCGGGCCGGCATCTGCATCGGCACTCGCAATATCGCGATGAGACTCTGGAACGGCGATCTGCCCGAGGGCGATCCCGAGCGATTGGTGCAACAACTCTACGACGAGGAGAATCGAGGCAAGGCGGAGCCCTCCGGCTCGCAGGACATGATCGGCCTGGTCTATCCCGGCGTCAATCGGCTCGACTACGACTTCACGCATCGCGCCGGCGTCTTCCCCCGGCACATCGAGTCGAACAACGATCCCGAGGTCGCCCGCTGGCTGGAGAAGGCGATTCACATTCTCCCGATCAATCAGCGGCCGGAAGGCTACAATCCGTTGGAGATCAAGAATCTGGATCCCGCCTGGATCTCGCGGTTGGGCCGCTCCGGATCCGATTGTTACGACGCGATCATCGCTCGGGATATCGCGGCCCTCGGCGAATCGATGAACGAATGTATGCGGTGCTGGGAGGCGATCCTGCCGGGCACGGTCCGCCATCGCACGATCCAGATCGATCTGCCGGCGATCCTGAAGCATTATCAATCGCATTATCCCGGCGCGATGTACTCCGGCTGCGGCGGCGGATACCTTTACGTGGTCTCGCACAAGCCTGTGCCGGGAGCGTTCCAAGTCAAAGTGAGAGTCGCAGAATCATGACTGACACCATCCGGAATGTCGTAGTCTCCGGCGGATTCGACGACATCCGCTGCCAGGACATTCGGTTCCTTCAGGAGGCCGCTCGCCTCGGCCCGCTCCATGTTCTGCTTTGGGGCGATGAATGCCTGCGAGCGGCCACCGGTCGGGAGCCGAAGTTCCCGGAATCCGAGCGATTGTACTTCCTGCAGGCCCTTCGCTGCGTCGATTGCGTCCATCTGATTGAAAAGCCAAGCGATGATCACTCCTTGCCGGCGGTTGCCGTGCCGCAACCGTGGACCTGGGTCGTTCGCTCACAGGACGACAATCCCGGCAAGCATGCCTTCTGCGACGCATGCGGCTTACAGTACCACGTTCTCTCGGAGAAAGAACTGGCAGGTTTCCCTGAGGATTCGGCCGGTGCGAGCGAATCGTCTTCCCGCAAGAAGGTGATCGTCACCGGCTGCTACGACTGGTTTCACACCGGCCACGTTCGATTCTTCGAGGAAGTCTGCGAACTGGGCGATCTCTACGTGGTCGTCGGGCACGACGCCAACATTCGTCTGCTCAAGGGCGATGGTCATCCGATGTTCAGCCAGGACCAGCGTCGCTACGTCGTCGGCTCGATCCGCTATGTCACGCAGGCTCTTGTTTCCACCGGTCACGGCTGGCTCGACGCAGAGCCGGAGATTGAACGAATTTGCCCGGACATCTACGCGGTCAACGAAGACGGCGACAAACCCGAGAAACGCGACTACTGCGAAGCACACGGCATCGAATACGTCGTCCTCAAACGCCTGCCCAAGGATGGCCTTCCCCGGCGGGAAAGCACGAAGCTTCGTGGCTTCTAGCCAAGCACGGATACGATCACAACTGAATCCAAGGAGAGAAATCATGCGAATGTTCACGGCGTCGGCGTTGCTTGTTCCGGTCCTCGCGCTGGTGGGCGGCTGCGGCCAGGAGACCGCAAAACCCACTGCGGCCCAGGCTGTCTATGAACCGACGTGGGAATCGCTGGCGAAGGTCAACGAGGCGCCCGACTGGTTCCGCGACGCCAAGTTCGGCGTCTATTTTCATTGGGGCGTCTACTCGGTGCCCGCCTTCGGCGACGAGTGGTATCCTCGGAACATGTACAACATCAAGAGCCGGGAGTACAAGCATCACGTCAAGACGTGGGGCGACCCGAACCAGTTCGGCTATCCGGATTTCGTGCCAATGTTCAAAGCGGAGAAGTTCGACGCCGACGCCTGGGCCGAACTGTTCGAGCAGGCCGGAGCGCGGTTCGCCGGTCCGGTGGCCGAACATCACGACGGGTTTGCGATGTGGGACAGCGACTTGACGCCGTGGAACGTTGTCGACAGAGGTCCCAAGCGGGACATCACAGGCGAGCTGGAAAAGGCGATTCGCAAACGAGGCATGCGGTTCGTCGCGACCTTCCACCACGAGCGCAACAGCCTGTGGGAGAAGCCCGGCGAAGACGGGAAGACGTCGTGGAGCGGGCACTACGATTTCATCAAGCAGTATTTCCCCTCGCTGCTGGAAGATCCCGAGCGGGCGATCATGTACGGCTACATGCCTCGCGACAAGTTCCTGGCGATGTGGCTGGGCAAGCTCGAGGAAGTGATCGACAAGTACCATCCCGACCTGATGTGGTTCGACTCCTGGCTGGAGGAGATCCCGGAGGACGTGCAGAAGGCGTACCTGGCCTACTACTACAACAGCGCCGCCCGGCAGGGCAAGGAAGTGGTGGTCACTCGCAAGCAGGACGATCTGCCGCTGGCGTGCAGCGTCCAGGACATCGAGAAGGGCCGCTCCGACCGCGCGACGGAGAACTTCTGCCTGACCGACGACACGATCAGTATGGGCAGTTGGTGCTACACGCAGGATCTGAAGATCAAGTCCACGCCGGTCGTGCTCCACAGCCTGATCGACATCGTCAGCAAGAATGGGGCTTTGCTGCTGAACATTTCGCCCATGGCCGACGGGACCATTCCCGAGAACCAGCGCCAGGTGCTGCTGGAGATGGGCCGCTGGCTGAAGATCAACGGCGAAGCGATCTACGGCACGCGGCCGTGGACGGTGTTTGGCGAGGGCGCCACGCAGGGCCAGGCCGGACATTTCGGCGGCGTCACCGACCCGAAGGGTGGCTATCAGCCGCAGGACATCCGGTTCACCGCCAAAGGCGGTTCGCTCTACGCATTCAGTCTGGGTTGGGCCGAAGGATCTCTGACGATCCGATCGCTCGGCTCCGGCTCCGATCTCTTCCCCGACGAGATCGCCTCGGTCCGCTTGCTCGGCAGCAAGGCCAAGCTCCAGTGGTCCCGCACGGCCGAAGGCCTGGTCATCACCATGCCGAAAGAGAAGCCCTGCGACTACGCCGTCGTTTTCAAGATCACGCCGAAGAAGTGATCGCGACAAAACCGAAAACAGAAGGGGCGTCATCGAACGATGACGCCCCTTTTCTTTAGTTCTCCACGGGTTGTGGGCGAACAAACACGGATTCCGCCGCTTCGCGTCGGGAGTTTTTCGCATTGCGGCCGCCAGCGTGGAGGGGCGTTGCACGCCCCCGCGCAACGTCCGGTCCCGCAGGCGAACGCTTCGTTCGCGTTCAAGGAAGAGCCTTTTCTCTGCGTTTGTTGGGTGTCACGGCTCACGGATCTTGATGTAGCGGTCGGCCCATGCCAGGAACGCCGGCCAGTTGGGCCCGGTGGTGTGGCCGCCGCTGTGCTCGCGGAAGGCGAGTTCGCCGGCCATCAGCCCGGTCTCTCTCGGCGGGTATTCGGTGGTCCCGAGATCTCGCTTGCCCAGGACTTTGTACACCGGACCGGCGGCGACCGTGGCCATGAAGCTGCCCTTTTGATCGAGCCAGCCGCCTTCTGAGCCCGGACCCGACATGGCGCCGTAGCTGATGAACGTGGGCCGCGGCGCGCACAGGGCGATCAGCTCGTGCGAGTCGACGGGCAAATCCCCTGCGTTGAGCGGACCGCCGTACTTGAGGAAGTTGCCGGCCATCCAGTGGTACTCGCCGCTCCCGGTGAGGTTCTCGACCAGCTCGCCCCAGTTCCTCCGGTGCAGCTTGGCTCCGCCTTCGCCCGAGGAGCCGATGAATCCGATGGCGAAGCGCTCGTCGTAGGCCATCGCGACGAGGGCTGCCTTGCCGTAGCGCGACAGGCCCTCGATGCCGACCTGCCTGGCGTCGACCGCCTGGTCCGTCTCGAGGTAGTCGAGGGCGCGGCTGGCTCCCCAGGCCCAGGCGCGCAGCGCGCCCCA
>CALMMH010001057.1 GCA_937868145.1 uncultured Phycisphaerales bacterium | reverse complement strand
GTCGGTGGCGGGATCGTTCGGGAGCGGGACGTCCGTGATCTCGCCGAGTTGGCCGGGCAGTTGGCCGGCGTGACCGGCTGCGAAGTGGCGCATCGCCTCGATGCACTCCAGGGCCGCCGCTGCGCCGTCGAGTCGAGTCATCGATCGGTGAACCGCCGGGAACGAACTCTCCAGTTGTCTCCGCATGGCCGCTTTGACCAATGCGTTGTACTGGGTGTTCGATTCGAGGTTCTTCAGCTCGGACGAGATTCCGACATTCAGATCCACCAGCGGTCGCGGCAGTTCGTGCAGCGCCGGACAGAGGTTCGGGGCGCCCTGAACCTGGGTCCAGTCTTCCACGGACCGAAGCGACAGCGTCGCCATGGCCGCGCCGATCATTCCCTGCATGATTGTGGGGGCCTCGCCAATGTGTTTCGACATGGTCAGTCCGGTCCGGATTGTCTCGGCGGCCTTGTCATACTGCGACTGCAAGAGCTCGATGCGAGCCTTCAGACACAGCAGATCGTTGAGCAGACGATATTCGGAGTGATTGGCCGGCAGAGTTCCGGGCACGAAAGGCGGCCACTTGCAGCCCTTGCACCTGGCGCCCTGTGCGACCAGATCGAGCGACGCCTGCGCCTCCTGGAGAACCGCCTTGGCTTCCGCTTGGTCTAGGGGCAGATTGCGCAGTGGCTCTCTGGCCCAGTACGTCACCTGGCCTCGCTGCAAGTCCGCAGGCAGGGCCTCGACGGCCTTGTTGTAGAAGACCGCCCCATCTTCGTCAGTCAGGTCCTCCGTCTTCTGCAGAAGCGTGAGGGGCGTCCGACCTGCACTGATCTGTGACGGTGCGATGGTGAGATTGACCTCTCGTGGCGAGCGTCTCCTGTCCGTGGGCAGTTCTGTCGCTCTCGCGGCGGCCGAGACAACGATCGCTGTGATCAGAACAAGATGTACCGGCGAGCCACGCACAATACGATCCCTTCCACATGTCCGGAAGATGTCCGTTCAGGCACAGAGTCTGCGATTGGCCATAGGCCTCCTGTTCCGCTACTCGATCACCACTTCCTGGATGCCGACGGACCATTTCTCCTGTAGCTTGATCTCGATCTTGAGGGCGTCGGTCTTGACCGGCTCGAACGAGACCGGGTTGAAGCCGTCTTTCTCGACGCCGTAGGGGGTGGGGTTCGTCACGGGGACGAACTCGTCCTCGACCGTGCGGCAGAGCACCCGCCAGCTCTGGGGCAGGTGGCACTCGCCGCGGCCGGTGTCGTCGAACCAGTAGACCTTCACGCCCGAGACCTTCTGCGGCCGACTCCATTCGAACTGGAGCCATTCGTTCGTGCCTTTGTGCGGCCAGAAGTCCAACTGCTGCGAGTTGTCGGCCGAGTTTTGGGGCAGGTTCTGATCCTTGACCGCTTCGAGCGACTTGTGGACGAACGAGGCCGTGAGCTTGCTTGTGTAGGCGAGAGTCTCGCTGGGCGCCGGACGGGCGGCCTGCGGCTCGCAAGCCGGCCAAACCGTCATCTGCGCCCGGCCGCGATGGGCCCATGCGTAGTACGGAATCGCGGTGAACGATCTTGCGCCGCCGGCGACGGTGTTGCCGCCGAGCGAACGTCTGATGGTCTGGGCTTTGCCCGTGAGGACGACGACGCCGTTGAGCAGGTCGGGCCGGTACTGGGCCTTGAGCTTGGCGTCGTCCGGGATCACCAGGCTCAGGACCTCGCCGTCATTGTCGGGACCTTCGAGACAGAACACGATGGGCCCGCGCTGAAGGGCGACCTTGCCTGCGTTGGTCTTGATCTCGGGGTGCGAGATGATCCGGCGGATCGGCATGGGCAGATCCAGGACGAGGTGGTCGCCCGCCTGCCACATCCGTTCGATCTTCGCAAAGCCTTTCTCGACTTCGAACGACACGGTCTTTCCATTGACCTTGATCGACGGCTTCTCGGAGACCGAGTCCGCGAATTTGTACAGGTCGCTCGGCACGGCCTCATTCCTGGCCCAGCCGGGGATGCGAACGAAGACCGCGAACGTGTCGCTCTTTTCCGGCTCGACCGCGATGTCGACCCGGCCCTCCCACGGATACTCCGTCTGCTGGCTGAGCTTGACTTTGTTGCCCGCGGTCGTCAGCGTGGCGTCGCTTCCGAGGAAGAGGCTCACGTAGACGTCTTTGCCCTTGCTCGCGTAGGCGTAGCCCGGCACGGACGGGATGAACCGCACGACGTTCGACGGGCAGCAGGAGCAGTCGAACCACGGGCTTCGCTCGGCGCCGGTGGATTCCAGCACGTTCGGATAAAAGAAGGTGTCGCCGTTCATTGAGATGCCCGAGAGGGCCGCGTTGTACAGCGTCCGCTCCAGAACGTCCATGTACTTGGCGTCGCCGCGCATCAGGAACATGCGGTGATTCCAGAAGACGTTGGCGAGGGAGGCGCAGGTCTCGCAGTAGGCGGTTTGATTGGGCAGCTCGTATTTGCCGCCGAAGCCTTCGTGCCCGCCGGCGGCGCCGATGCCGCCGGTGATGTAGAGCTTCGTCGTCGCGACGTCGTCCCAGATCTTGTCGATGGCGTCGACGTACTTCATGTCGCCCGTCAGGGCCGCGACGTCGGCCATGCCGGTGTACATGTAGGCGGCGCGGACGGAGTGGCCGACCGCTTCGGTCTGTTCGATCACGGGGATGTGGTCCTGGGAGTACAGGCTATAGAGCCCGGCCTTGCCGTCGGGGCCGCGATTGCCCAGGCGGCCCCGCTGGTCGAGGAGGAACTTGGCGGTGTCGAGGTACTTGGCGTTGCCGGTGACGCGGTAGAGCCTGCACAGGCCGATTTCGATCTCCTGGTGTCCCGGCGGATCGGTCCGCTTGCCCGGACCGAAGAAGTCGCAGACGTAGTTGGCACACTTGGTGGCGACGTCCAGGAAGGCCCTGTCGCCGGTCACCTGGTAGTGGGCAACTGCCGCTTCGAGCATGTGCCCGATGCAGTATTGCTCGTGCATGTCTTTTTCGTTGATCCAGCGGTTCTGAGGCTGTCGCTCGGGCAGGGAATAGAACGTGTACAGGTATCCGTCCGGCCACTGGGCCGCGGCCATGATGGTGATGAGCTTGTCGAGGTACACGCGGAGCATCGTGTCCGGATGGATCTGGAGGGAATACGCGGCTCCTTCCATGATCTTGTAGACGTCGGAGTCGTCGAAGAAGATCCCCTCGTGTTTGCCCTGACGCAGGCCCGCGGCCTTCTCGAAGTTCCGGATGCGGCCGGTTTCCTCGCACTTTTTGAAGCAGTAGGGGATCGTCACGAGTTGATTGGTTTGCAGGCGAGGCGTCCAGAAGCCGTCCTGGACGTGAACCAGGTTGAACGGCACCGGCGTGACGTTGTAGTCCCGCGCCAGCGGAGCATTCGATTCCTGCGCGGCGCACAGACCCCAGGCCAGGGTGGTTGCGGGGGTGGCGACGAGAATTTGCCTGCTGCGATTTCTCATAGACGGCTCCATTTGCTAAAACCCGTATTGATTGGTTCGAGCTGTCCATGATACTCGGCCGGCGGGATAGGTCAACCGTGAGGTGGGGCCGTCAAAAGATGAAAGCCCGAAATCCGAAGTTCGAAATCCGAAACAAATCCAAAGCACGAAATCCCAATGATCGAAACGCTGCCGCCGCTCGGAAATCGCGTTTGGAGCATTTGGATTTGAAGTCTTTGTGCTTGTTTCGGATTTCGAATTTGCCCCGAAGGGGCTCTTACCCGAGTGGTTTTCCGCCGTTGAGCTCTTCGTAGGCGGTGATGTACTTGGCGACCATGTTCTCCAGGCTCCAGGTCTGCCGGGCCTCCTTCATGATTCGGCGCATCTGCTTGTCCCACTCTCGCGGGTGTTCGCGGAAGTATCTGTGATGCTTGATCGTGGTCTCCAGACCCCAGAGCAGGCCGTTGGCGTCGTAGTCGCGGAAGAGCACGCCGTTGCCGCGGTCGATCGGAGCGCCCCAGGCCCGCAGGGTCAGCGGGACGATCTTGTCGCTGTAGCCGCCGGTGTCGCGGTTGGTGGCGGTGGCGCCGTAGATGTTGCCGACGACGTCGATCTGGCCGAAGGGCTCGTAGAGGGACGCGCCGAAGACGTCGCTGGCTGCGGCGTAGCCCAGAATGCTCAGGTCGTGGCTGAACCGTTGATAGCAGATCATCCCGCGGGAGGCGAAGGCGATCCGGCCCATGACGTCGGCGTGCCAGTTGTCCCCGCCGACCGGGTCGCCGATCACCGCGATCTGCACGCCCGGGTGGGCCTCCACGAGGTTTTGTGCGATCTTTTCGAGCAGATCGATGCCTTTCTGGACCGGGTCCAGTCGGGACGGCCAGTAGAGCAGAATCGCGTCGGGATCGACCTTCAGGCCGGTCTTCTGCTGAAACTTCACGAGGTTGGCTCGCTTGGCCTCGATGACGTTGTCGGCCGGGCCGTACCGCTTGGCCAACCCTCGCTTGTCGGCCTCCGGATTCTCCTCCTGGCACTCGGGGTACATGTCCGGCGAGATGCCGTTGGGGATCACCAGCGTGTCGTGACCGTAGTACCGGGCCTTCGTTTCTTCGCGGACGCTCCAGGGCATGACCGAATCCCAGAGGAAGAAGTCGCCCACGATCTCCTTGAGGAACTTCTCGCCGACGTAGCTGACCTTGGTGGAGTTGCGGATCGCGGTCGCCTGGCAATCGACGGCTTTCTCCCGCGACTCGAGCGACAGGTAGAGCTTGTCGGCCAGGGCCTGGACGTTGACGCCGTAGAACATCTCCAGGGGGACGTGCCCGGTGTGCGTGTTGTGCACCGTGTGGAGGACCGGGACGCCTCGCAGCTTGGCGTAGGCGGAAATGATGCCGCCGGCCATCCAGTCGTTGCTGTGCAGGATGGCCCGGCCCTCGTAGGCGCTGCGGATTTCCTTGATGTACGTGTTGACGATCTGTTTCTGGAACTCCGCGGCGTTGGCCAGCGGCGAACCTTCGTACGCGCTGCGGTACCGCTCGTAGATCGCCGAGCTGATCAGGTGAATGTTCT
>CALMMH010001056.1 GCA_937868145.1 uncultured Phycisphaerales bacterium | reverse complement strand
CGCGATGGAGAAAGGCATCGGGCGAGTCGTCGCGGAGTTGAAGAGGCAGGGGACGTTCGACGACACGCTGATCCTGTTCCTTCAGGACAACGGCGGCTGCGCCGAGGAGATGGGGCGGCCCGCGAACGTGAATCGCAAGTGGGTCGATGAGTTCGACAATCCCGGACCGCTGGGGCCGAACGACCTCCAGCCCAAGCATGTGCCGCCGATGCGGACGCGCGACGGCCGGCCGGTGCGGGGCGGACCGACCGCGATGCCTGGGCCCGCCGACACGTACATCGCGTACGGCCGGAACTGGGCGAACGTCTCCAATACGCCCTTTCGCGAGTACAAGCACTGGGTGCACGAGGGCGGTGTCTCGACACCGCTGATTTGTCACTGGCCTGCCGGGATCCGTCGCGCCGGCGCGTTTTGTCACGATCCGGGGCATCTGATCGACATCATGGCGACCTGCGTCGACGTGGCCGGGGCAGAGTATCCGACCCGCCGGCAAAATCAAGAGATTCCGCCCATGCAGGGCGTGACTCTGACGCCGGCATTTGATGGCGGGACATTGGGAGAACGGCCCATCTTCTGGGAGCACGAGGGCAACCGGGCCGTCCGCAAGGGCAAGTGGAAACTCGTCCTGAAGCATCCCGGCGACTGGGAGCTCTACGACATCGACGCCGACCGCACGGAGATGCACGACCTGGCGGCCAAGCGCCCGGACAAAGTCCAGGAGCTAAAGACGTTGTGGGATGCCTGGGCTCAGCGCTGCGGTGTCCAACCCTGGCCCGTGAAGAAGCCGGAACAGAGCTAACTGTTCGTGGTGACGCCGCAAGGCGTTGTCTTCAGTATACTACGGACGGGCTACGAATTGAGGAGTATGCCCTTGCGGGCACACTACGAACGGGAGCACAATCGAATGAACAGAGAACTGAACCGTCGAGAATTCCTTAAGGGCATCGGCTTGGCGACCGCCGGTGCGGCCCTGTACGGATGCGCGAACCCGTTGCGGTTGGCTGCGAAGGCCAGCAAGGATCGGCCGCCGAACTTCGTCGTGATCTTCATCGACGATATGGCGTATGCCGATGTGGGTCCCTTCGGGGCGAAAGGCTATCCGACTCCGAACCTCGACCGCATGGCCGCCGAAGGCGTGCGGTTCACGGATTTCTACGCGGCCGCCAGTCTGTGCACTCCGTCGCGGGCCTCGCTCATGACCGGTTGTTATCCACAGCGAGTCGGCCTGCCCTACGTGCTGGGGCCCAATGCGAAGGTCGGCATCAGCGATGACGAGACGACCATCGCCCAGATGCTCAAGCCTTTGGGCTATGCGACCGCCTGCTACGGCAAGTGGCATCTCGGCGACCATGCGGAATTCCTGCCCACGCGTCACGGCTTCGACGAGTATTTCGGCCTGCCGTATTCGAACGACATGTGGCCCCGGCATCCGGAGAACCCGCAGGGTTATCCCGATCTGCCGTTGGTCGAGGGCGAGCGGGTCGTCGCCTACGATCCCGACCAGACGCAACTGACGACCTGGTACACCGAGCGGGCCGTGCGGTTCATCGAGAAGAACCAGGACCGCCCGTTCTTTCTGTACCTGCCGCACTCGATGGTCCACGTGCCGCTGCACGTCTCGGACAAGTTCAAAGGCAAGTCCGGCAAAGGCCTCTTTGCCGACGTGGTGATGGAGATCGACTGGTCCGTCGGCCAGATCCTCTCGACGCTGACTCGCCTGGGCGTCGACAAGAACACGATGGTCGTCTTCTGCTCCGACAATGGTCCCTGGCTCAGCTATGGCGACCACGCCGGTTCGGCCGGTCCCCTGCGGGAGGGCAAAGGCACCACCTTCGACGGCGGCCAGCGCGAGCCGACGCTTTTCTGGTGGCCGGGAAAGATTCCCGCCGGCAGGACCTGCAGCGAGGTCGCCTCGACGATGGATGTGCTTCCGACGATCGCGGGCCTGACCGGGGCGCAACTGCCGCAACAGAAGATCGACGGCAAGGACATCTGGCCGCTGCTTGAGGGCCGGCCCGGAGCCAAGAGTCCGCACGAGGCGTTCTTCTTCTATCAGGGCTACGCCCTCGAAGCGGTTCGCAGCGGGCCGTGGAAGCTGCACTTCCCGCACGGCTACCGCACGCTCGGCGACGGTCCGCGAGCCACCGGCGGCATCCCGGCCAAGTACAAGCAGACCAAGACCGACCTGGCTCTGTACAACCTGGAGACCGACATCGGCGAGCAGCACAACGTCGCGGACCAGCATCCGGACGTGGTCGAACGATTGCAGCGACTGGCGGACGCCATGCGACAGGACCTCGGCGACGAAGCGAAGAAGATGGACGGCACAGGCCGACGGCCCTCGGGCAGGATCTGAGATCGAGCGAGGTTTCGAGATCGTTATCGATAGGCAAGGAGACGAACGTGAAAAGTCAAATGACGCGACGGGAACTGATTCGGTGGGCCGGCATGGGCGCCGCGGGATTCGCCTTCTCGCACGGGCTGAACGCCTCCCGACTGCTCGGTGCGGCGCAAACCGGCAAGAAACCCAATTTCGTCATCGTCTTCGCCGACGATATGGGGTACGGCGATCTCGGCTGCTACGGGCACCCGACGATTCGCACGCCGAACCTGGACCGCATGGCGGCCGAGGGACAACGGTGGACCGATTTCTATGTCGGCGCTTCGGTCTGCACGCCCAGCCGGGCGGCGCTGTTGACCGGCCGGCTGCCCATTCGCTCCGGCATGTGCGACGACAGTCGGCGCGTCCTGTTTCCCGATTCCGCGGGCGGCCTGCCGCAGGGCGAGGTCACGATCGCCGAGGGGCTCAAGGAACAGGGCTACACCTCCGCTTGCATCGGCAAGTGGCACCTCGGCCATCTCCCCCAGTATCTGCCTACGAACAACGGCTTCGACTACTACTTCGGTCTTCCCTACAGCAACGACATGGACCGCGTGGGTGGCCCCCAGGGTCGCGAGGCGTTCTGGAACCCGAAGGTCGAGTATTGGAACGTGCCGTTGATGCGAAACGAGCAGATCGTCGAGCGGCCCGCCGACCAGAACACGCTCACGAAGCGGTACACCGAGGAGGCGGTCCGCTTCATCGAACGGAGCAAGGACCGCCCGTTCTTCCTCTATCTCGCCCACACCATGGTGCACGTGCCGCTCTTCGTGTCCGACGGATTCCGCGGCAAGAGTTCTCGCGGGCTCTACGGCGACGCGGTCGAAGAGATCGACTGGTCCGTCGGCCGGATACTGGAAACGCTGCGTCGCGAGGGACTCGCAGAAAACACGTTCGTCGTGTTCACTTCGGACAACGGTCCCTGGTTGCCGTACGATCAACACGGCGGTTCGGCCGGTCTTCTGCGGGAGGGCAAGGGCTGCACGTTCGAAGGCGGCATGCGCGAGCCCTGTATCATGTGGTGGCCCGGCACGGTCCGGCCCGCCGTCATTCACGACCTGGGCGCCACGATGGACCTGTACACGACGATTCTCAAGCTGGCCGGGGGCGAGCCGCCGACGGATCGCGTGGTCGACGGCGTCGATCTGCGGCCGGTCCTGTTCGGAGAAGGCTCCAGTCCTCGCGACGCGGTCTTCTACTATCGCGGCACGAAGCTCTACGCCGTGCGCATAGGCCCATACAAAGCCCACTTCATCACGCAATCCGGCTACGGCGGCGACAAGCCGGTGCAGCACGATCCGCCGCTGCTCTACCACTTGGGCCATGACCCGTCCGAGAAGTACGACGTCGCGAAGGATCATCCCGACGTGATTGCGGCGATCGCCAAGGTTGTCGAGCAGCATCGAAGCGAACTGACGCCGGGGGAGGGTCAACTGGCCCGGCGCATCATGAAGAATCCGTAGACTCATCGGGCGGACGCCGTTTCGTTCTCAGTGCGTCACGGTAATCTCGTAGCGGGTGCTGTGGAGGGGCAAGCCGCCCTTGGGGACTGACGGCTCCAGGATCGCCTTCGATCCCTCCACTCGATAGGTGAAGGGCTTGTCCGTGGTTGGATTGCTCGGGATCTGGAGGTCCGCGATGTCGCTGAGCTTGGCGGGCAGTCGGCCGTCGTGGCCGGCCGCGAAGTGCCGCAGCGTCTCGACGCATTCGAGGGCCGCCACATTCGCATCGAGCTGCTTCATGGTCGCCCGCAACTTCTCGTACAATCCCTCCACCTGCTGCTTCATCACCGTACCGGCAACCTGAGAGATTTCGTCCGACGCGATGGCTTTCTCCATATCGACCAACGGACGAGGCAACGCATGGAACGCCCGATAGAGGTTCGGCGCGTTCTTGGCCTGGGCCAGGTCCTCCAGCGGCAACAGCGACACGGACGCCATCGAGACGCCGATCCTTCCCTGCATGATGCTGGGAGCCTCGCCGACGTGCTTGGACACGGCCAGTCCCGTCCGGATCGTGTCGAGGGCCTCGTCGTATTGTCCCCGCGTGATCTCCAGCCGGGCCTTGATGCAGAGAAGGCAGGTAAGGTGCCGGTACTCCGCCTCGCCGGACGCCGTTGCTTCAGGGGTGAACCGCGGCCATTTGCAGCTTCTGCATCGAGCCCCCTGATGGAGCAGATCCAGAGTCGCCTTCACCCGCGTCATCACCATTTGCGCCTGACCCCGAGGCAGATCCTGCAGCGGCGTCTTGAGCCAGCCCCACACCGGATACATGTCCAGGTCCTTGGGAAGGGCTTTGATCGCCTTGGTGTAGAAAGTCGCGGCGTTGCCCTCGGTCAGTTCCCCCGATTTCGGCATGAGCGTGTCGTCCTTGGCGGCCGGGTCGATCCGCGACGGCTGGATCGACAAGCTGGCCACACGCGGTGAATTCGGGTCGGACACCTCCGCCGCTCGCAACACTCCCGGCATGAGGACCGCCGCCAGAATGGAGGGCAGGAGAGAACGGATTGTGACGCGCTTGCCGACCGGTGACATACTCACTCAATCACGATTTCCTGCACGCCGACGGACCATTTCTCCTGTAGCTTGATCTCGATCTTGAGGGCGTCGGTCTTG
>CALMMH010001055.1 GCA_937868145.1 uncultured Phycisphaerales bacterium | reverse complement strand
AACGTCATCCAGGTCTGGCCGTCGGTGGAGTACTCGATCGTGACGCTCTTAGCGCCGAAGCCCAGGAAGCTTTCGATCAACTGGTTGGAGTTCCACACCCACATCTCATAGAGCTTCTCGACGCCGGCAAATTCGTACTGGATCCAGTCGGGCTTGACCAAGCCGGTGGTCATCCACATATGCTTGATCTCGGTGGAATGCTCGTCGGCATCGCTGAGGCCGGAACCGTTGATCGTGTTCTCAGGACTCATGTTGGCTTGGAAGCTGGAGGCGGTGGCGGCAATCGGAGTGATCGGATAGGCGTAGGGTTCTGCTGTAAAACTCCAAACCTTGCCTTGAATGATCGTGTTGTCCGGGGCCGCATTGACCTCATCGATACGCCAGTAGTAGGTTTGGCCGTACTCGAGATCGGCACTGTACTCGGTCGTCGTTTGTCCCTGGCTGACCAGGACGTCCAGCGGATTGGTCCGACCGGCGTTGTTGACGTCGTCGAACGTCGTGCCCAGGTACACGTCGTGAGCAGCGGCGAACTCGCCTGCAGTCCAGCTCATCAGAGAATCCAGCGGCACATCCGTGGATTCATCGGCCGGACTCGGGCTGAGAGCCAATCCTCTGGTGGACGCGGCGACGTCGGCATACGTATCGCCGATGCGAAGCTCATCATAGAACAAGGCCTGGCCTGCGCCGGAAATGCGGATTCTGTCGAACGGGACGCGGCCGGTGGTTTCGCCGGCGGTCACGCTGTCGTAGAAGGCCGTGGCAGCGGTGGGCTCGCTGCCCAGAGGCGGATCGATCCACGCCGTAATCTGGCTGTTGGAGGCTCCATTGACGATGCGGACGACGAAGAAGGCCAGCTCTCCCACCGGAACGGTCGAGAGCTTCGAGCCGGTCGCGCCGCCGGAGTCGCTCATGCTGTTGTACAGCGCCAGGCCCCAGTAGGCGGAGGTATCGGGCTTGCCGATAAAGAGGGCTTCGCTGCCGCTGCCGTTGAACGGGGAAATGCCGCACCAAGACGGGGTCGCGGAGTTCTGGCAAAGGAAACTGATCCAGATCGTTCTATTCAGGGCGCTGAAGCCGGCGGGCATCAGGCGGAAGCTGGAGGTGCTGGTCGAGGTGACCTTGTTGCCTGTGACGGGAAGACCCGGCCACTCCAAACCGGGCGCCGTCACGCTTTGAGCGCCATCCCAGGCCACTCCGGCGTCCCAGCCGATGCCGCCGGCGCACGCGCCGAGCGACCCTGCCGCATAGTCGAAACCGTCATAAACGATCAGACCGGCCGACGCGTTGACGGCCAGGCCCAGAACGAGGGCGAACAAACAAGCGATTTTTCTACACATAGACAGCGTTCCTTTCAATTCAACATGCAGGATGGCGTAATCGCCACATCCGTAGAAACCGGTTCGGTGTTCCAAGAAGCCCAATTACGTGCAGACCCATCTCCTTCGCGGAGAGATACTACGGGGAACCACAGGGGGTAGAGATACCGGATAAATACAGATTCATCACATCCCTTGGGTTTCGAGTACCGCAAAAACCATTAACCCAGGACCTCCGAGCCCGATTGCCTGCGTGATCGCCTGCTCCGCGCCATGGCGATCACGCCAGGAACCCATGTATCCATCCCTTCTTTATACTGCACCCGAGCACCGCACGCAACAGAATTCCCGGTCACATTGCGGCCAAGGCCGCCAAACCCGGCATAATATCGGCACTTGGGCATCGTGACTTGCGGAGAATCCCTGTTCTCATCGAGGCTTTCCGATCTCCGAAACGCTCTGGACTCATCCTCCGCGTTTTCGCGTCTTCTGTCGTTCGAAAACGACGACGCCAACCCTTTTTTCTTGCCCGCAGTCCCCTGCCGTCGCCAGAATACGAGCCAGAAAGAGTCCGCCGGATCGTGCTGCGGCAAATCGGTCCCAGGCCTTTCCGGACGGCACAGGCGGAACAGAATCATCCGGGTTGGGACAGGAGGACACCTATGAAGAGTCCGAGATGCATACTGACGCTGTTGCTCGCCGTGTTGTTGTGGTCCGGACCTGCCTGGGCCCAACTGACGCTGGGGGAGAACGGGCGGTCTTCATTCAAGATCGTCCGGGCCGACGATGCCTCCGAGCGGACACTTCTGGCGGCTCGGGAACTGCAGAGCTTCCTCAAACAGGTTGCCTCCGTTGAGATCCCCATCGTCTCCGACTCCACGCCTCTGGGAGAGTGCGAGATCATCCTGGGGAACAACGCCCATCTCCGTCAACTCCCCACCACGATCGACTTCGCGAAGCTCGGACCCCAGGGATTCACGATCCGCACCGTCGGCCAACATCTGGTCATCGCCGGCGGAGCGGAACTGGCCAATCTCTACGGCGTCTACACCTTTCTGGAGGATTACGTGGGCTGCCGCTGGTACACGTCGACCGCGTCCCGAATCCCCTCCCGGCCCGTTCTCACGATCGGCGAGATCAACGACACCCAAACGCCCGCCTTCGCCTGGCGGCGCACGTCCTATCGCGACATCGCAGCCTCGCCCAACACACCCATCGCCCAGCGTCTGAAACTCAACGGCGGCGGCGACTGGGGCCTGTGGTGCCACACGTTCTTCGAGGTCCTGCCGCCGGAAAAGTATTTCGAGAGTCATCCCGAATACTTCTCCCTGGTCAACGGCAAGCGGGTCCGCGACAAACAGCTCTGCCTGACCAACCCCGACGTGATCAAGCTGATCATCCAAAGTCTGCGGGAGAGGATCGCGAAGGAGCCTCACATCCCCTACTGGTCCATCAGCCAGATGGATTGGGCCGGGAATTGCGAGTGCGCCAATTGCCGCGCCGTCGACGATCGGGAGGGGACGCCGATGGGGTCCCTGCTGGAGTTCATCAACACAATCGCAGCCGAATTCCCCCACCACACCATCGCGACCCTCGCGTATCAGTACTCGCGCAAACCCCCGCGATCGCTGCACGCGTCGCCCAATGTCGGCATCCAACTCTGCACGCTCGAACTGAACCGCAGCCGGTCGTTCGCGGTCGATGATCGGCCGGACAGCGTCGCTTTCCGCGACGATCTCGGACGTTGGGCCGGCATCTGTCGGAACATCGTGATCTGGGACTACACGATCCAGTTCGCCAATCTGGTCAGTCCCTTCCCCAACCTCCGCGTCCTAAAGCCCAACCTGCAACACTTGGCCTCGCATCACGTCATGGGCGTCTATTCGCAGGCCAACCGCGAGATCGGCGGCGAGTTCGCCGAGCTGCGAGGGTATCTCCTGGCCAAGTTGATGTGGGATCCGAACGAGGACGTATCGGCGTTGATGGACGATTTCCTCGACGGCTACTACGGCCCGGCGGGCCGGCCCATCCGACGCTACATCGACCTGATGCACGACGCATTGGAGAAGTCCGGCGCGGACCTCAAGATCTTCGGCCACCCCAGGGACCACCGCGACGGCTATCTCTCTTCCGATCTGATCGCGCAATACGACGAGCTCTTCGACGAGGCGGAACGGCTCGTGGCCGATGACGCGACCCTCGCATCACGGGTCCAAGTGGCTCGTATGCCGTTGAGATACGCCAAGCTCCGGCTGGAGATCGGCGACGTGGACGCCCGCCTCAAAGAGGCCGACCGCCTGTTCGCGGCCGCCGAGAGCCAGGGGCTCGAGATGTTCGACGAATGGACCCTGACCACCGAGAAGTTCAAGAAGGAGACGTACGACAAGCTCCAGACCGAAAAAAGCGGAAAGTGACATACGCCAGGGAGACTACCGGTCGGACTGCGACGGAGCGTCGAACACCCGGAGGGCGTTGACCCGATCCAGGAGAGTACCCGAGGAACCGTTGCCAAGATCGAGCGGCGTCACGGCGACGCGATTGACGATCGCGGTGGTCGATTCGTCGACCGCGTAGCCCCACAGATCGTGGATAACGTACGGCCTGCCGTCCACGAAGCCGAGGAACAGCATGATGTGGCCGTTCATACACGCGACCGTGAGAGCCGGAACCGCGTCCTGGCGAAGGGCCGTGAGTCTCTCCTGAGCGTGTCCGGCCTGCGGGTCGGAGTAGATCGATCGTCCAACACGAGCCTGTTCCGACGAGTTTCGCGGCAGGATCAGGCCGACCGTGGCGAAAACCTCCTGAATGAATCGCGAGCAATCCTGTTCGCCGAAGAGGCCGCCCCAGCCATAGGGAGTGTGCAGGAGCTTGAAGGCCTGCGTAAGAATCGTTCGCGGCGTGTAAGGCAGATATCCTGGACTCGCCTCCGTTCTCTGAACAAACGCGGTGGTTAGGGTGCACTCTCCATCCCCCCCGCGATTCGGTACGAGCACGGCTAATGTGAGCGGATTGTCGTCCCGAGTCACGGGCAGCCTTGTCCCCATCTGAGCCCGCACCAGAAAAACACGCAGGTTCTCGTCTGCATAGAGGTCGGCCTTGGCTGCGGTAACGACGGCGAACTTCTGGGCGCGGATATAAATCCTCATGGCCTCGCGTTCACAGAGAGCCACGTTTTCCGCCGCCACCCAGCCTCGCATGGTCTCGCCCACCACGTACAGCCACAGGCCATCCTTGCTTCGATGCAGAACCGCGACAGGAGCGCCGACATCGAGCGTGCTGTCCTGAAGCCGGTCGAAATTCAGGTCGAGGTTCTCACGGTAAAGTCCCTCCGTTGTCGGCAGAATACGATGGTCGCAGAAACCGGTGACCAGGCCAAACCGTACCTGGACTCGGCCCTCGATCGCCGCCTGGTTCAAGTTGTCCTCCAGACTCCGCCACCACGGCTCGTCTGGTTGTCGACCGGAGGCCAAGTAGTAACCATGACCCCTGATGGCGCTGAAACAATCGCCAAGATCGTTCTTCAGCTTTTCGCTCTCGACGCCGGCATCAAAGCCGACAAGGTCGGTGACGCTCCTGTCCCGCACTTCGATTCGGTCATTGAAAGCGGCGATTTGGGCCGCGGTCATAACTACCCGATCGGAGTCTGGATGCCGACCGATCCAGTATCCCGCCGTGTTCATCGCGGCGACGACGCCGGGGACAAGAGGCGGAGCCGGGACCTCCCGGTCGCGGGACATCTCCGGCCTGTGGGCGGGACAGCCGATCGACAGCATCATCGGAAGGACAACAATCAGAAGTCGGGATCTCTGCGATGTCTTCATGCGGACGAGCATACCACGTTTTCGCGGCCAGGCAAAGTGAGCCTGCGCCGCCGTCTGGTTGTTCCGAATTGTCCCCTTCACTTTCTCCTTGCTTGTCCTGGGAGTGCTCCACGATAATATTCTGAAAATCAGAGGAGGATCAGAATATGAATGAGGAATTGTCACCAGCGTTGAAGACTCACGTTTCCCGACGGGAGTTCATGGGGGCCGCCGCGGCGACCTTCTCTCTGGGCGGCGCTAAGGCCCTGCTGGGCGGAACGGCGGAGCATCGGGGAATCTCGCCGGATCTGTCTGTCGGCGTGCAGATGCAGTTCATGCGGCCCGGGCAGTTGGAGAAGGCGCTTCGCGAGTTCCCGGCGGTCTACGTGCCGTTCGGACTGATCGAGTGGCACGGTCGACACCTGCCGCTCGGCAACGACGCACTCAAGGCCCACGGGATCCTCGTCAAGACCGCAGAGCAATTCGGCGGCGTCGTGTACCCGCCTGTGTACTTCCACGAGGGCTTTCCGAAGGAATCGATTGCGCCGGTCCTGACCTCGCTCTTCGAACGGATCAAAAGGACCGGCGCCCGGGTCATTCTCGGCGTCTCCGGCCACAATGTCCAAGAGCAGATCGATATGATCGACAAGGCCCTGGCCCCGGTCCTCGCGGATAAGACCGTGGCCGGCATGGGGCTCTGGGAGGTCACGCTCAGCGCCGGCCCCGAGTCCGCCACGGACCATGCCGCCAAGTGGGAGACATCGAACATGATGTTCCTCTATCCCAGCCTGGTCGATCTGACCACGCTGGGCGACGGCCCCCTGGCCCCGGACATGAAGCCCCCCGACGGCATCGGCGGACAGGACCCCCGCAAGCACGCCTCGGCTGAAAT
>CALMMH010001054.1 GCA_937868145.1 uncultured Phycisphaerales bacterium | reverse complement strand
GCGAATCGACAGCAAGGGCATCCTGAACACAGGGGAGACCCTGTCCGGCATCGAGATCCCCGAGCCGGCCCTGGATCATTTGCTCAAGCTCACCGACGATACGGGCCTGTTCCAGCACGCCCGGTTCACGATCCCCAACCGCAGCCACGGCTACTGCACCGACGACAACGCCCGGGGCGCGATCGCGATGGCCAGGTACTACGCCCAGTACCCCGATCCGCAGTCGCTGAGGTTGCTGGACACCTACCTGTCGTTCCTGATGCACGCCCAGAATCCCGACGGCTCGATCCGCAACTTCATGGATTTCGATCGGAGCTGGTGGCAGGAGGAGCCCGCCCACGACGGATTCGGGCGGACGCTCTGGGCCTGGGGCGAGATCCTGGCCAATCCGCCCGCCCCGGCGTACGTGTCCGTCGTGAAGGACTGCTTCGACCGGTCCGTCGGCCACGCCCCTCGGCAGTCCCTCCGGGGCCTGGCGTACTGCGTTTTCGGTCTGTGCAATTACCTCAGGCAGTTTCCCGGCGCCAGCGACATCAAACGACACATCGAATCGGCCGCCAACGCCCTCCTGGGCCAATATCATCAGACCTGCACCGCGGATTGGAGTTGGTTTGAGAGCATTCTGACGTACGACAACGCGGTCATGCCGCATGCGTTGTTCGCCACCGGACTGGCCCTCGACACCGACCGCTACATCGAAGCCGCCACGGCGACCGCCGATTTCCTGCTCGAGACCGAATTCGACGGCGACCACTTCAGCTTCGTCGGCTGTAGGGGCTGGTACGAGCGGGGTCGGACGCGGGCGATCTTCGATCAACAACCCGTCGAGGCCGCCGCGATGGTCATGATGCTCCGCGCCGCCTACGACGCGACGCGCAACGCCCGGTTCCTCACCCTTCAACGCACGGCTTTCGACTGGTTCCTCGGGGCCAACGACCTTCGCATTCCTCTGTACGATTTCCGAACCAAGGGCTGCTCCGACGGCCTGATGCCCGACGGCGTCAACGGCAACCAGGGCGCCGAGAGCATGGTGTGCTTCCTGCTCAGCCAGTTGTCCATCACCGAAAGCTGCGCGATCATCGACCGGGTGCAGCCTCGCAGGGACTCCCTCTCGGCGATGAACGCGACGGACACGATCCCCTCAGGCAACGGCGACGGCGAGCCGGCCGCGGAGAAGACCGACGCCTCGGAAACCCAGGTCGGCGAGGCGACGTGAGTATTTACAGTTTGCGATTTGCCATGTACCATCTGGTGTTCACGATGGTCTGTGAAAAGCGTATGTGCAGTTCAGACCAAATGGCGAATCGTAAATCGCAAATGGAAAATCGATGCGGGTTGCCAGCTTCAACGTCAATTCGATCCGGGTCCGGCTGCCGATTGTCCTGGCCTGGCTGCAGAAGAACCAGCCCGACGTCCTGGCGATGCAGGAAACCAAGGTCCAGGACGAGAGCTTCCCGAAGGAGCCGTTCGAGGCGATCGGATATCGGTGCGCATTTCGAGGGCAAAAAAGCTACAACGGCGTGGCTTTGGCCTCCCGGCACGATCTCGAACACGTGGAATTCGGGCTTTCGGACGAACCCCGGGACGAGCCCCGGCTCGTGACGGCCCAGGTTCGCGGCATGACCCTGGTCAACACGTACGTCCCGCAGGGATATCTGGCGGATACGGACAAGTTCCAGTACAAGCTCGACTGGTTCGCCAGGCTTTTCGAATGGTTCCGGACGCGATTTGAACCCACGGATCCAGTCCTGTGGATGGGAGATCTCAACGTCGCCCCGCTGCCCATCGACGTGTACGACGCCGCGGCGGTCGAGGGCCATGTTTGCTATCATCCGGCGGTGCACAAGGCTTTGGCCGAGATCCTGAAATGGGGCTTCACCGACCTGTTCCGCAGGCACTGCGCCGAAGCGGGCCAGTACACCTTCTGGGATTACAGGCAGGGAAACACCTTCGCCAGGAACCGCGGGTGGCGCATCGACCACCTCATGGCCACCGCCCCTCTGGCGGACAAATGCACCGCCTGCACCATCGACCGGGAGCCCCGGGCGGCGGACCGCCCCAGCGACCACACCCCGATCGTCGCGGAGTTCGACTGGTGACCGACGGCGCGCGGACTACTTGATCGTGACCGTGCCGGCGGCGCTGAAGTAGTGCCCGTCCTTCAGGGCGCCGACGACCCGCAGTTGCGTCGCTCCATCGGTCGTCACGGCGGCCAACAGCTCATCGGCGTCGAACCTGCCCATGGCGTACGTTTTGCCGTTGAGCCAGAGCGTGGTCTTCTGCGTCGTCGCCTCGATGCTGCCGGGGAACAGGAGCATGGGCTCCTCCCCATCGAAATCGGCCGCGGAACTGCCCGTCGGCAGGACGAGCATCACGATGATCGTCTGTTTCGCCTTGTTTCGAGCGAGGGTCTTGGGCGAGAACGTCGCTGAGGTCGGGATGATCGTCCAGACGCCGGCCACCGCCTCGTCCGGGTCGGAGTCCTGGAGGCCGTCGTTGACGATCAGAGTGAACGTATGTTCGCCGACCGACAACGTGGCCGCGAATTTCGCCTGCGTGGAGACCAGCTTCCCGTTCACGTACCATCGATAGGTCAGAGACTGGCCTTCCGGATCGAGCGAGCCGGTCCCATCCAGGATGACCGTGCCCGTAGCCCCATCGAGAGAGAATCCCGCCGCGTCCGATCCGGCGTTGGCAACGGGAGGCTCGTTCCTCAGTTCGTATGCCCCGATGTCCACCGCCGATCCGGACAAACGGGACCGTCCGGCAAAATCCGTTGCCGACGCATCGGGCCTCTCCAGGGGATCGCCGGCGTCGACGCAAGGCGACGTCCAGCCCAGGCCGTAATCGCCGTCGTACCAGATGTCGTCGGAAGGGTCTTTGGGGGTGCCCTTCCTGTCCCAATATCCCGGATCGACGAAATTCGGATCGACGTCGAGGTTGCCCTCGCCGAACCAGCCGCCCCGGATGTCGCAGTAGCTGGCGTCCACGGACGAGGTGTCGTTGCCGTACAGGCTGTTGTCGCCGTCGTCCCAGAGGATGCAGTGACGCAAATCGGCGTAGGCATAACCGGATTGGCCGGAGGACCCACCCGCCAGAGCGGGGCCGTACGTGGCGGAATTGCCGACGAACGTGCAGTATTCCAGGTGAACGCTTGCAAGGGAGCAGTAGATCGCTCCGCCTCGCCCCGAATCGGCTCCGGTCGCCAGATTGCCGCTGAGGACGCAGTTGGAGAGAGTCAAGTCCCCGTCGGAGTGGTTGGCGATGCCCCCGCCGTTGTAGACCGCGGCGTTGCCGCTGATCAGGCAGCGTTCCATGACGACCGTGCTGCCCCAGTCCCGGTACATGCCGCCGCCGCGCCAGTAGGCCCAGTTGTCGGCAATGACGCAATCGATGAAAACCGGCGAACAGACGCCGCGACAATAGACGCCCCCGCCGTAGAACGCCGCGGCGTTCCCTTCGATAATGCAATTGCGAATCACCGGACTGGCCGCATCGATGCGAATGCCTCCGCCATAGGAAACATCCTCCGGGCTCTTCGAACCGTACGCGTGGCCGCCTCGGATGGTGAAGCCGTCCAGCACCGCGGTCGTGTCCGTGTCCATGGCCGTCACGACGTGGTAACAGTTGTCCAGGCGGGTGGGATCATCCGCCAATCGGTGGCGGATCGCGGACGGATCGTCGTTGTCGTCCAGATCGCCGCTGAGAATCGTCTCATGGGCGAGAACGTCCCGCTGATTCGGGTTGGACGAGCCCAGACCGGCATATCCTCCCTTCAGGGCGACATCCTCCATCAACTGGAATGTCGGGGCCAACTCATCCGAGGAGCCATTCGCCCCCTCGTCGGGTCGGTACGTGCCTTGCGAGACGCGAATCTCGCATCGGCCCTTGCCTTCGACCGCCGTCAAGGCGTCCTGGATACTGGTGAATGCGTTCGTCCAGCTCAATCCATCGTATGTGCCTCTTGCCCGCCCATCCACGTAGTAGACGAGCCGACCGGGGTCGGTGGTGACGGTGAACGGGATGGAGAACTCGATGTCGCCTTCCGAGCAGACGAACACCCACTCTCCGGCCGCCAGTTGGCCGAAGGAACCCTCCAGGCCGCAGACCGGGCTGAGCGTCGTGCAGTCCTCGCTGGCCGGGGCGACGAATTTCAGGCGAACCACCCGCGTGATCACGTTCACGTCGAGCGAGGGTTTGCCGCCCATCGCCCGCTCGGCGACGCAGGAATTCACATACACGCGCGTCGGGCCCGAAAAGTAGATCATCTCGCCGTCGTTCGGATCCGTCGGCGAGATCGACCATTGGGCCGGGCTCAGAGCCCCGGGAATCCAGGTCGCCTCGTCGCCGCAGACCCTGGCTGCCGAAAGCAGAATCAAAGCAAACAAGCCGAGCTTCACGCTTTTTTCGCAGTCACACATAGCCCACCACATTCACAAACCCCCTATCCTAAACTCGGGTCTGAGTAGAATTCCAGCACGTCTGATAAAGGCCCTATCGACCTTTCGCCTGCGGGACTTAACGGGCGGGGAAATGATGCGGAAGGATAACCCGAAACGTTTCCGGCCGGCCGGCGGGTCCGGAAACAACAGGATTGGAGGAGTCCCAAGCCCGTTCTCGCAGGGTGGCTGCGACAAAAAAACAGAAAATCACAGGGTGGGACTGAATTCGCTGCGGGTTATGGGACTCAGAGTATTAACAGGAATAAGAAGAATCAAGGATCTGGGGAATAAGGATTCGAACCTTAACTAAATGATCCAGAGTCATTTGTGCTACCATTACACTATTCCCCAAACAGCCTGTTCAGGCGAACCAAAACCAGCTTATCACATGCCGGCCGAATTTTCAAATCCAAAATATTGAATCAATTTCCAGCCGGAAGGCAACAAAAAAGTCGCCAGGATGATCTTCAGCACGTCACCGGCAAGGAACGGGTACAGGCCGAGCGCCAGCACCCCGCCGCCAAGGGGCTTGCCCAACAGATTGTTCAGGCACGCCAGCCATGTCAGCCCGCAGGCGTACATCGCGACACTGCCCAGGACCATCGCCAGCATCGTCGGGATCGCTCGGCGATCCCAACCCCGCTCGGCCAGGCTGCCCACGACGTATGCCATCGGGAGGAAACCCAGGAGGAAGCCACCGGTGGGTCCGAAGAACATGGCCGGGCCGGCCCTGCCCTGCGAAAACACCGGCAGGCCCATCAGTCCTTCGGCCAGGTACGCCAGCACGCACAGAACGCCCCGACGCGACCCGAGCAACGCGGCCATCATCAGCACCGCGAAGGTCTGGCCCGTCATCGGGACGGGAAACCCCACGGCGATCTGCGCCGAGCCGGCGATGACGAACGACCCGCCCACGACCAACGCCGCGTCGTAGATGCGAGCCTGCCTCTTCTCTGTGGGGCGAACGAGATCCGCAATGGTAAGTCCGGCTATCATAAATCCATCGCACAACAAAAAAACGATATTCAACACCTCGCGATCCGACGTCACCCCCCTAGGGAGCTATCGCAACAGCCCAACCGCGAAACAGGCGGCCATTATATCGCCCGCCCGTTCCGCGTCAAATGCACTTTGTACGATAATTGGGCAGGGCTCAAGACGGGCCTTCCGGCTTCGGGAGATACGCACGTTTTTTTCTCGAAACCCCTGCAGCTCTGGCTCGACTATGGTATCGATGGGTACAATAGCCCGGTTCGAGAACACAGACTCGGGACTGCGTGGGATCATAAGAAAAAACGGGAAAGGGGAAGAGAATGACAATACGATTTGGCAGAGAAATCCTCCTGTCGGGGATGTTGACCCTGGCGATGCTTTGCTGCACCTCGTGCATCTACGTCGAGGGCTACGATGGGGGTGAAAGGGCAAGCTATCAGAAGAATATCCCCTTGTCGGCGCCTCTGGAACCGGGCTCGTCCTTCGCGGCCGACACCGACGACGGCTCGATCACGCCCGAAGGGACACAGACGAACGAGTGCCCGCTCGCCGCCACGATTGTCGCGCACGCCC
>CALMMH010001053.1 GCA_937868145.1 uncultured Phycisphaerales bacterium | reverse complement strand
ATGGAATTCAAGCACAAGAAATTGTCGAACGGCATGGTCCTGATTGGCGAGATCAATCCGCCCGCCAAGTCGGCGGCTGTCGGTTTCTTCGTTCGGACCGGGGCCCGCGATGAGACTCTCGACATCAACGGCGTCTCGCACTTCCTGGAGCACATGCTGTTCAAGGGCAACGACAAGCTCAGCGCCCTGGAGGTCAACGAGGCCTTCGACAGCCGGGGGGCGCAGTTCAACGCCTTCACCAGCGAGGAGCAGACGGTTTTTTACGCGGCGGTGCTGCCGGAGTACCTGATCGAGATCGCCGACCTCTGGGCCGGGCTGATGCGGCCCGCGCTGCGGGACGACGATTTCAACATCGAGAAGAACGTCATCAAAGAAGAAATCGCGATGTATCAGGACACGCCGACGTTCGACGTGATCGACCGCTGTCGGAGCCTGCATTTCGGCACGCACAGTTGCGGCCAGAGCGTTTTGGGGACGGTCGAGGGCATCGACGCGTTGACCGCCGGGCAGATGCGGGAGTACTTCGGCCGCCGGTACGCGCCGAACAACATGGTGGTGGCCTGCGCCGGCAGTTTCGACTGGGACCGGTTCTGCCGGACGGTGGAGGCGGCGGCCGGGCGGTGGCCGGCGCAGTCGGTGGGGCGAACGCTGACTCACTTCGAGGGCACCAAGCAGAAGGCCCGGACCGAGAAGATCCACGTCAAACGCGAGCACATCTGCCTGATGCACACCGGGGTCTCGGCGCAGGACCCGCGCCGGTTCGCGGCGTCGCTTCTGGGCATGATCGTCGGCGACGACTACGGGTCGCGGTTCTACTGGGACCTGGTGGACAAGGCCCTGACGGAAGAGGCCTCGATGCAGTTCAACCCCATGGACGGCACCGGCATGTTCTATGCCTATTTCCGCTGCGCCACGGCCAACAGCGGGAAGGTGATGAGCATCGTGGAGGGCATTTTCCGGGATTTGGCGGCCCACGGCATCGAAGAGGAGGAGCTGGTCAAGGCTCAGAACAAAGTCCTCAGCGCCCTGGTGCTCAAGAACGAGATTCCGATGGGCCGGTTGGTGGACCTGGGCTTCAACTGGATGTACCTGGGCGAATACCGCTCGATCGAGCAGGACGTCGACGCGATCAAGGCGGTGACGGTCCAGGACGTCAACCGTCTGATCCGCCAGATCGATCTGAACAGCTTCACGGAATACTCCCTGGGGCCGGCGGCCTCGTAAAAGGGGAGGTTTGGCCCCGCGGATGAAAGGAATCCCGTGCACAGAAGGCAGTTCCTCCAGGTTCTGGGCGTCGCGGCGGGTTGGGGGCTGGGAGGGAGTGTCGCGAGGAACCCGGCGACGGCCTCGTCGGGAACGGCGAGCCCCCCGAACGTGATCCTTGTGGTCACCGACGACCAAGGCTACGGCGATCTGAGTTGCCACGGCAATCCGATTCTCCAAACCCCGAATCTCGACGCGTTCTATCGGCAGAGCGTCCGTCTGACGGATTTCCACGTGGGGCCGACCTGCGCGCCGACGCGAGCGTCCCTGATGACCGGCCGCTACTGCAACCGAACGGGCGTCTGGCACACGATCATGGGACGGTCGCTGCTCCGGCGGGACGAAGTGACGATGGCGGACGTCTTCGCAGCCGGCGGTTATCGCACGGGCATCTTCGGCAAGTGGCACCTTGGCGACAACTACCCCTTCCGGCCCCAGGATCGCGGTTTCCAGGAGGTTCTCGTCCACGGCGGCGGCGGGGTCGGCCAGACGCCGGACTTCTGGGGCAACGACGACTTCGACGACACCTACCTGCACAACGGCGCGCCGGAGAAACAGCGGGGTTACTGCACCGACGTTTGGTTCGACGGCGCCATGCGGTTCATCGAAGCCAATCGCGACCGGCCGTTCTTCGTCTATCTGGCGACCAACGCGCCGCACGGTCCGTACAACGTCTCCGAACGATACAGCGGTCTCTATAAAGGCAAGGACGTCCCCAACGCCAACTTCTACGGCATGATCGCCAACATCGATGAGAACATGGGCCGGCTGGCGGGCAAGCTGAAATCGTTGGGTCTCGAAGAGAACACGATCCTGATCTTCATGACGGACAACGGGACCGCTGCGGGGTTCCAGCAGGGCAAGGGGTTCAACGCCGCCATGCGAGGCACGAAGGGCAGCCAGTATGACGGCGGCCATCGCGTGCCGTGCTTTGTCCGCTGGCCGGCAGGAGGGCTTGGCGGCGGCAGGGATGTGAGCCGACTGACCTCGCACATCGATCTGCTGCCGACGTTGATCGAGACGTGCGAATTGCCCCGTCCGGCGGGAGTGACATTCGACGGCGCGAGCATTCTGCCCCTGCTCAAAGGGGACGGGCAGAGTGGGCCGGACCGGATTCTTGTCACCGACTCCCAACGCATCGAGCATCCGCAGAAGTGGCGTCAGAGCGCCGTGATGACCGACCGCTGGCGGCTGGTCGACGGCAAAGAGCTTTATGACATTCATGCAGATCCCGGGCAGAAGAACGAGATCCGCGAGAGTCATCCGGAGGTGGTGCGGGAGTTGCGCGGGGCGTACGAGAAATGGTGGACCGATGTCTCGCAGCGATTCGACGAATCCTGTGAGATCGTGATCGGCACGGACAGGGAGAATCCATCGCGGCTGACCTGCCACGACTGGCACGAAGCGGATCCCTCTCCCTGGAATCAGACGCACATCCTGGAGGGCATCGAAGGCAACGGTTTCTGGGCCGTGGAGGTCGATCGTGCGGGCCACTACGAGATCGCCTTGCGCCGGTGGCCCAGGGAGGTGGACGCACCGATCAACGCCGCGATTCCCGGCGGCAAGGCGATCGGGGCGAGGAAGGCCCGCTGCGTGATCGGCGAAATCGATCTGGAGAGCGCTGTCGCCGAGGGTGCGAAGGAGGTTGTCTTCCGCGCGACGCTCGAGCCGGGCAAGACGAAGTTGCAGACGTGGTTTTTCGACGAGGGCGACGCATCTCGCGGGGCCTATTACGTCTACGTCAAACGCGTTTGCTGAGGTCCTGGCGCGCCGGCTCGCAGGGCCGTTTCTCGGAACACGGGCGAAGTCTGAAAAAACGCGGACGGATTCTCGAAAAAGCTGTAGGATGAAAGGGAGTTCTGGCGAATTAATAATACCTAAGTTATCATGGGATGGTGTTCGAACAGCAGTGGGCAGCGTTCGTCCGCGTCGTTGCGGAGTTATTCAGAGGAGGTTGGTTCCATCGTGGACGAGGTAGATCAGAGAGAAAAGCCGAAACGGGCGAGGGTGCTGCGGGCGAACGACGTCATTCCGCCGTTTGACAACGTCCCTGTGTCGGAGGACGCCCGCCAGACCGAAACGCCGCGACCCGGGTCTGATGCTTCATCGGCAAGTGAATGGCCCGAGAGCATGATGAGCGACGAGCCGGGTCATGACGAGGAACCTTCCGCGACTGTTCCCGACGATATCCCCAGGTACGATCTTGCGGAGAATATCCTGGCCGAGCAGCGGCGGGTCGCCGCCCGACGCCGGCGGCGCATCGCCGCGATCGCTCATGTCGGTGATGAT
>CALMMH010001052.1 GCA_937868145.1 uncultured Phycisphaerales bacterium | reverse complement strand
CAAGCCGCAGCTTCTCGCCGGAACGGTGCAACGCATTGCTCCGGAGTCTGATCCGTCCGCACGACCGGCCTGCCGGCCGCGAGGTCGCGTCCGGTCCGCTTTCCACATCCGCCAGGATGCGAGAGGAGAACGTATTCGTCGGATTGATTCGCTGGCTGCGGGCGGTGAAGCGGCCGGTGATCATGGTCTTTCAGGGCGAGGTGTCGCTGTCGTTTCTCGGGATCGGGCTGGCGTGCGATTACCGCGTCGCCGCCTCCGACACGGTCTTCTGCAACCAGGGGCGCGACCACGACCTGCCGCCCGGCGCGGGACTGCTGTACCTGCTGCCCGCCTACGTCGGACTGGGGCGGGCCAACGCACTGGTCACTCGCACGACGGAACTATCCGCATACTCGGCGTTCAAGTGGGGCCTCCTTGACGAGGTCGTCATGCCCTCGGAGCTGGTTCAGACCATCCGAACGATGGCCGCGGAAGTGTCCTGCTTCTCGGCCGAGACTCTGGGCACGATCAAACAGCTTCTCAACTGCCGTTTGCCGGACTTCGACATCTACTCTACAATGGAAGACCAGGGATTGGATATGGCCCTGCGAGGGAGACCTTGGGAGAAACTTCGCGAGAGGCAGAAGGCGGAAGATCCGGGATCACAGCCCTGTGATTGATGCGGCGCAGAGGAACACAAAAAAGAAGCTCAAAGAGCCGAGACGTGCGACATCGCCGTGCGCCTCGACTCTTTGAGCTTCCACGATTCGACTCTCGTGTTTACAGTTCTTTGATCAAGACTTCGCGGACGACGATTTTCATCGGGCCGAATTCGGCGCCCGGGTGGACCTGGAAGCCGATCTTGCCGGAGTCGCTCGTCGTGTCGTAGACGTCGGCCACCTGCTTGCCGTTGAACCAGATCTGGAGATGGTCGCGCTCGGCGCGGATCTTGATCGTGTTCCATCCATCGTGGTTGACGAGCGTCTTGTCGGCGTTGATGGCCAGAAAGAGCTTGCCCGGGCAGTAGAGGGTCCCCGAGTAGGCCTCCGGATTTGTGTATTCGAGGATGTCGGCCTGGTAGCTCTTGTCCCCGCTTTGGTAACGGAACCACACGCCGGTGTTGCACGGCCATTCGGTGCGGTAGGTCACGACCGCCTCGAAGTCGCGATAGGAAGCCTCGGTGAACAGGTCGCCCGGCGAGTTGTTCTCGCCTTGCGTGCCGACGAGCTGGCCCTTCTCGACGACCCACTTCGCGCCGCCCTCGCTCTCCCAGCCGGCGAGGTCCTTGCCGTTGAAGAGCTTCATGTACCCGCTCTCGACGCCTGCCTTGGCGGGCGAAGCGGTCTTTTCCGACGATTTCTGGCAGCCTGCGATCATCAACGCCGCCGCTGCGATCAAGAGGGTCTTGTTCAGCATGTCCGTTCCTTTCTCATCCAGGTAAACCAACGTAGGGGCCATCCGTGTGTCGTACGCCCGTAGATATCAAGCAGTTGGAAGTTTCAAGTGTCAAGTGTTAAGTGGCCGAGCTGGGAAAACGGTGGCTGTGCAGGTCTTCGGGCAGCGAAGATGCGAAGGCTCGGGTGGCAGCCTCAAGTCCGCAGGACTTGGGGATGGTCCTGATCCCCAATCGCATGTACGGGTGGTTGCGCCATCCCCAAGCTGCGCTTGAGGCTGCCACCCATCTACCAGGATCTTTTCACAGACACGGTAAATCGCGTCTCGTCACTTCGCGTCTACTTCGCTTCTTCCCAGATGTCCGCGGTGCGGGCCGCGACGTTCGGCATCGGCGGCAGCGGGGCGCTGGGGATTGGCTCGTACCAGAAGGTGGCCGTGGACCAGTCGTCGGTAGTCTCGGCCAGGCCGTTGGTGTACGCGATCTGCTGGATCGTGATGCGGGCCTCGGTCTTCCAGTAGATCGGGTCGGGCAGATGCCAGCGATACATGGAGACAAAATTTCGCTCGTCCAGGTTGCAGCCGTTGTAAAGGTAGGGGGTCTGCTGCATGCCGTACGACAGACACACGTAGTCCTCGCTGCCGGTGCCGACGATCGTGGCGTGGTCGGTGTCGCCGTCCAGGAAGATCTTGATCTCGCCTTCGCCCCACCACTGGGCCGGGTGCAGGTTCCGAATTCCGATCAAAGCGCCGATGTAGCGGCCGGGATTGGTCCGCTTGGGCAACAACTCGAAATCCTGCTTCTCCGTCGTCGGGTTCTCCCTTCGGAACAGCACGTGCAGCCGACCGACGTCGGCCTTGTGCTCGTCGCCGATCGTGTAGTCCACCTGATAGAACAGCGGCACGTCCTCCTTGCCTTCGTTGGTCAGTGTGATTCGGGCCTTGCTCTTGAACGGCATGGGCAGCCAGATGTTCATCCCGGCGTTGCGGCCCAGCGAGTGCACCGCGGAGCAATAGCCCGTCACCTTCCCGTGCGCGAAGCCCATGAAGTCGCCGATGGGGCACTCGATGCTCGGATGCGTCTGTCCGTCCCACCAGGCGCGAATCACCAGGCTGCGGAGGTTCTTGGGATTGTTCGCGGTCGTCATCCAGATGTGCCGGATCGTGCCGGGGCCCTCGATGTCGCAGAGCTGCACGTCCTTGCCGGCCCCAAGGTTGATCGCAGGCGCCCCTTTTCGTCCGGGTCCGAGATTGCTGGCGGCCTTGCCCCCTTCGCCCGGCGCGCCGGTCGGATTCTCAAAGCTGATCGACCGCGACACTAGTTGTGTATCGAGCAAGTACGGCTCGCCCGTGACATCCACGCCCCCGGACCGGCACGAAATCCCGCCCAAGAGAATCCCAGCCATCAGCAGATACAATGCGGTCCACGTGAAAATCCATCTCGTCATGGTTCCGTCCCTTCCTTTCTGGGCTGATGAAGAACTCGGCACTCTGTGGCTATTTCGGATGCAGGCGAGTCTATAACGCGGGGTGGGGGACGTCAAGCGCTCACGACCCGCGTCACGGCTGTTTTCCGGCCATTCGTTTGCGGAGCAGGTCGGCCGTCTCAATGTGTTCGCGTCGCGTCGCCTCGTCCAGCGGCGTGAAGCCGCGGCCGTCCACCACGTTGACGTCCGCGCCACGGGAGATCAGCAGTTCGACCAAGTCCTGGTGGCCTTTCGACGCGGCGTTGTGCAAGGGCGTGTTGCCGTAGGTGTCCACCGGGTTGACATCACCTCCGTGGTCCAGAATCGCCAGTGCGATGTCCCTCGTGTTGTTCAAAACGGCCCAATGGAGCGCGGTGATGCCGCCCGGCGCTTTTGCATTCACGTCGGCCCCGCACTTGATCAGGAAGTCGACCATGCGCTGATTCCTCTCGTCGACGGCGTTGTGAAGCGGGGTGTAACCATCCGTGTCGACCATGTTCAC
>CALMMH010001051.1 GCA_937868145.1 uncultured Phycisphaerales bacterium | reverse complement strand
CATTTTGCGCTTTGCGCCAGCAGCATGGAGGATGTGCAGGGCACACCCGAACGAAACGCGGGGCCTCCTACGTCATGCTGCTGGCGAAAAGCGAGTAATGCCCGCCGCCCGTCGCGCGGCGACGCTTCCCATCGAGGCGGCGGATCCCGATCTGTCCGTCCCTTCCTTGCTGCCCCCGCATCACATGCAACGGGTCCAGTCGCAGAAACGGTCATGCACCCCGATGCCCGTTCCCTCTTGCTTCACACTTGAGACTCGCGGTTCCCCACAAGCGTCAGCCGCTTGCAGCAGAGGCCGCCGCGGGGTATTATCGTGACGGCGTCGCGCATCGGGCGTCTGTGTTTCAACGGATACGAGCTTCGTACTGAAAGGGGATCGGGATGAGTCGCGTTTCACGACGAGAGCTGATGGGCGCGGCCTTGGGTCTGGCCGCCGCCGCGAGTGTATCGCACAACCAAACGCAGGCCGCCGACGCGTCGCCCTCGCGAACCCTCTACATCGCCGCCTATGACACGGAGTCGCCCAACTGCCTGGCCGCGTGCCGAAAGATCGTGGCGGTCCACAAGCGGCTCGAGATGCCCGCGACGTTCTTCCTCGTCGGCCGGACCCTCGAAGCCAACGCCGCCGAGTTCAAATCGCTCCTGTCAGACCCGCTCTTCGAAGTCGCCTCGCACACCTGGAGCCACAAGCTGCTCCGCGACAACGCAATGTGCGGCAAGGCCGTCTCGCCCGAAGAGAAACGCGAGGAGGTACTGAAAAGCAAAGCCCTGATCGAGCAGGTCTTCGAGCGACCCTGCGTCGGACTGCGGCCCGCAGTCGGCTTCGACACCGGCTTCAAAGGCGCCGCCGACGTACTGACCCTCGCCCACGAAGCGGGCTACCAGTACGTCAGCAGCCTGCTCTGGGGACCCGACTGCTCCATGCCGGCCCTGATCGAAGCGCCATTCCACTACGGCTCCGACGGCTTCGCGGACCTCTGGGAACTCCCCGCTCACGGCTGGCACGAGAACCTCTTGAAAAACAACAACGGCTGGGGTCCCAAGCGTCTGACGCTCTGGCCGTCGCCGATGCCGGAGGGAATCCCGACGAAGTTCGTCAAAACGCCCGACGACGAGTTCCAGGTCAATCGCGTCTTCCTGGAGAAGGCCCAAGAATGGGCCAAGCCGCACGTCTCGCTGATCTGGCATCCCTGGTCCCTGAACGCCTTCGATCCGGACATGAAGATGCTCGAACTGACCTTCACCCACGCCCGCCGCATCGGCCTGATCCCCAGCACCTACGCGACCCTGGCCAAACAGATGGCCGCCGGCCAGGACGGAGGACGGAAGGCAGAGGACGGATAAACGACGGCGATTCATGAACCGCGGAGGACGCAAGGGACGCAGAGAAATTGCAGACGGACCGTTCTGAATGGGATGCGCCAACCGCGAACCACGCGAAACATGCGAAGGCGCAAGAACCCCAGGCCGGCCGAACTGCGGCGGAGAACCACCAACTGTTTCTTATCCACAGGCCGACACAAATTGGTGCTGCGAGTCGTGCTGTGAACTACAATCAGGGCTCGATCTGTTTTGTGCGACAAACCTGGACCTCTATTCTTCCCTGGTTCATGTCTTGGTGATGGGTTCGGTGTGTCTGCAACTCGGATATGCCGAACACACGAGCAATGGTCCAGCGGCACTCCTGCGAAATGTCAGAGCCGAGTGGCATCTCGGACATGGATGGTGAGCGTCGCTTGGCCACAGAACCTGTTCTTTTGACATAATGTGCAGGTTCCTTGATCCTCGTGTGAGCGCAACATACAGATTCTTGGTATCCATGGAGTCTGCGTCCACGACAATGGCACGGTCACATTCAAGGCCTTTTAGGAGGACGGTTCGTGAGATACATCGTTTCGGGATAGTCCGTCCCTGCGCTGCTCCTTTGTTGCGTATGATGTGGGTGGCCTCCACGAGTGTGCGAACAGTTCCGGATACGACTGCTGACAACGCTCTTCGCATCTCTCGCCAAAGTTGGTAGCGCTTGATTGTTGGGTTACCGGCCTTCTCGACGAATTCAAACAACGCGGCAATCCGATCAAGCGATGTTTCGACAACTGTGCACATGGCGAGCTCGTATAAAGCACGCCGTCTATCACTCTTGACTTTGCCACCTTTCCGAATAGCTTGAAAGACAGCATGGAAGTCTTGCTGGCCAGTAAGGCATTCGCTCGAAAAGTCGTATGCGGCATGTAGGCGATCCATGCCTGTATGCCCCTCGATAGCTTCCGCGAAACGGCAGAGTGTCTCGGATGTGACGGGCTCGATGGATCGATAACGATTCTGGAGTTGGCTTGCGAGGTGATGTGGGAGAGCCTCGCGTTCCGGGCGACAGATCACGAAAGTAGTCTGATCTTGGTTCAGGGCTTCGAGCAAAACCTTGATTCGCTTTGCGGGCCCATACTGGCCGCTGATTTCTTGCGTCCACGCACAAATACCAGCCTGCAAGACTTGGTAGAGAGGAATGGGTTCCCTTCGTTCCAGTGCCGGCCTGACAATCTCCGCGAGCCATTTGCCCAACCGGGGGTTGCTGCCTTTCCATCGCCATGGTTCTGTAAGATCAGGGAGCCTCGTGAAGAAAGGGTATATATGCTGATCCCAGTCCACGATTTGGTTATTGCCGAAATCAAATATCCCCTGTAGAGGATCACCCACGATACGACACGGCAATACCTCGGCGAGTCTGACGATCAGATCATGCTGATCGATGGTGCAATCCTGGTATTCATCGACAAATACACCACCGTATGAACGGCTCAGGATTTCTCGAACTAGGCGGGTCTTTATGAGCCTGTGTGCTGACTCGGCAATATCTGTATAGTCTTCGCTGGTAAGTGGTTCGATATTCCTAATCTGACTTGACTTGGGATAGGCAGCCGCGTACCGCAGCGTAAAGGAGTGGATGGTCTCAACATGGTAGTGCGATGCTGGTACCTTGACCTTTCGTAGTCTGCCCCTGATTGCGTCGACGCCTGCATGCGTGTGGGTGAGAACCAATTGTCTCGATTCTGGTGGGCAACACCCAACTGCACGCGCTATCAGCTCGGTCTTCCCGCACCCAGCCGGAGCAACAACGACTGCTCTCTTTTCGCCGGCAAACCGTCTGTAGAAATCACTGTCCACCAAGTGCCCATTCCTCCAGCGTTTTGAGCTTCGCGCAGAAATCGGTCTTTTCCATTTGCGCGAACATAGACTCGAAAATGAAGTCTCCTAAGCGTTCACCTCCGCACTCACTCTTGAACCACGTCTGTTTTACAGCGACTTCGTATACTGCTTGCCTCAATTCCTTGCCATCTTGGTGGTGGGCCAGATCATCGATAGATCCCAATTTGTTACCCATGATTTTGTCATTTAATGCATCGAGAGCGGATTGGGCTAATATGCCCCCAGCAATAGCTGTCTTGACAAGGCCAAGTATGCTATTCGCATCCGGAAGGTCATCGGCTACTCGCCTTTCCGTACAACACTTGCCATCCCAGGTGATCACGCTGACCCCGGCGCTACTCAGTTCCTCTTTGCTGGGATTCTGCCATGTAGAACATTTATCGGAATCTGCAAAAAGACATACGCTATAGCCATGCTTCATCAAATCAGACGCACGTTTTGGAGCCGATGATCCGCCGCCATTTGCGGCAGACACCCCGTGCAAGGCGAAAGATCGGGACTTTGGACACAGTACCCATCTTTCGTAGGATCGGAGCAGGCCGAGTTCTGTAGGCCCCTCGCAAATGATAACCCTGGGGGATAGGAACGCCTCGGGAATAGCCCTCACCGTACCTTGGGCTGTGGCATCTACTCTCGTGACGGAGGTGGTCAACCCGCTACTGCGCACCACATGAAGAGGCTTTGCCCCAAGTTCTTCTAACACCGCAGGAGAATGGGAGGTCATTATCATCTGACCTTCTCCGGCGCCGATGAGCTTCGCAACCGTTCGGATAAGGTGCTTGATTCTGTGAGGCTCCAGGCCATGTTCAACCTCGTCGATGAGGACTACAGCCCCTTCCTGAATGGCCTGAAGCTGGGCACCAATAGCCAAGAGCCTGCGCGTGCCGAGTCCCAGCCTGCGAGCGGGTACCTTATCCTTGTGAAGAGACAATGTGGCCGCGTTCGCCCTCAATGACCTTGGGTCGATGTCGACACGTAATGAAGGCAGGTCAAGCCCCAGAGACTGCGCGCCCTGTCTTGTTGCAGCAACGCTTTCGCTAAGGTCTTTCACGGTCTCCAAATCGCATTTGTCTCGCAGAGTTCTGGTGGCATTCAGAAGCATTTTTTCAGCATCGTTGGTGTCCTTGGTCAATCTGAGGAGAGCAGACCCCCGCGTCCAAGAGAGTTCGTTTTCTGCATTCGTTCCGATTCTGGAGACTCGGAATCGTTGTCTGTCTCGATAGGAGATGCGAATTCCTTCTGGATTACGATCCGTCACAACCAACCATTCTGGGGTGAGGTCTCGGTCGACCTTGAGTCTTATGGTCAATACTGCCTCATCATTCTCATGCTCGGCGGCATCATCGTGAATAGTCTTCTCCCCTGGGTTCCATCCTCGAAGGTACAGACCATACTTGGTGTCAGATTGAAGATCGTCCGGAACCGGCCCAATGGTCACGTCGATGTGGATCTCCTTGGATACATCAGCATTGGTGAAATCGCTGTCATCCAATGGGATGAACCAGTTGGGGCAGAGAACATACTCTATCGCATCAAGGATTGTGGACTTCGTCGAATCCCCTGGACCGATCA
>CALMMH010001050.1 GCA_937868145.1 uncultured Phycisphaerales bacterium | reverse complement strand
GATCGCCTCGGCGTGCTGGGGATCGTCGACCTGGACGATGATCTGATGGAGTTCGACCTTCTCCCGCTCGTCGGACCCTGCGGCCCGCTTGGTGAAGATGTCGCCGAAATATCGCTGCGAGACTGCGAGCGGAATGTACACGTCGATGTCCTGGTCCGGGATCTGGATGTTGCCGGCCTGGCCGCTCTCGCTCTGGATGATTCCGATCACTTCGAACTCATCGCCCCCGATGCGAAGGATCTGGCCCACCGATCCCTCCGTGGCCAGCAGTTTCCTGGCGCCGAACTCGGTGAGGACCGCCACCGGAGCCCGCTGATCCTGGTCGGATTGCATAATGATCCGCCCGGCGACGAGAGGACGCGGCACCAGACGGAACCATTGGGGCGTGGCCCCGACCACACGAAGCTCCATGGCCCGCTCGCCCAACCGGGATTCCTTTCGCAGCAGCTTGGCCGGAGCGGTATTCCGGATGCTCGTGAAACTCTCGGCAATCCTGCGATGGTCCTCATACGTCAGGCCGTAGATGCTCATGTGGGAGTGCGCAGTGCTGGCCGCCTCCTCCTCCGCCGATTTGACCGAGGAGATGATGATGTTGTCGCTGCCGAGCCGACGGATCTGCGCCAGGGCCTCTTCGCTGGCGCCTTCGCCGACCGAGAGCATGGCCACCACGCTGCCGACGCCAAAGACGACGCCCAGCATCGTCAGGAACGAGCGGAGCTTATGCAGCAGCAGGTTCTCGATGCCCAACCAGATGTTTCGTGCGACTTTCGTTTGTCTCATAGCAGCAAACCCCGCCGGGAAATCTCAACTCATCCGGCGTCTGTACGGGCGGCGCATGCGTCGCCCCTACTTACGTTGCACCGACGCAGCCGCGTCGGCCTTGGCGTGAACGCCCTCGATTCTATCGACAATGCCGTCGATCATGTGCAGCCGACTGTGGGCGTAGGCCGCAATGTCCGGCTCGTGCGTGACCATGATGATGGTCTTGCCCGTCTTGTTCAGTTTGATCAGAAGGTCCATGATCTGCACGCCGGTGACGGAGTCCAGGTTGCCCGTCGGTTCGTCGGCGAAGATCACCTGCGGGTCGTTGGCCAAGGCGCGGGCGATGGCCACGCGCTGCATCTGCCCGCCGGAAAGCTCCGTCGGACGGTGGTTCAGCCGGCCGCCGAGACCGACCTCTTCGGCCAGTTCCTTGGCCCGCTGAGCGCTGCGAATCGCGTCCCAGCCGAGATAGTAAAGAGGCAGCTCGATGTTCCGCTGCACCGACAACTGGGGAATCAGATTGAAACTCTGGAAGATGAAACCCAGATACCGCAGGCGGAGCTCGCTAAGCGAATCGTCGTCGAGCTGGCTGACATCCTGGCCGTCGAGGTAATAGGAACCCGACGTCAGGCGGTCGAGGCACCCCAGAACGTTCATCATCGTGCTCTTGCCGGAACCGCTGGGGCCCATGATCGCCCAGAAATCGCCCTTTTCAAAGGTCACGTTGGCTCCGGCGAGAGCATGGACTTCCTCGGCGCCCATCACATAGGTTTTGCGGGCATTCTCGAGCCTGACGATCTCCTGCTTGCCGCCCGGCGTCGTCCGATCGCGCATCATTGCCCCCCTTGCGGCTGACTCTCGCCGGTTTGGCCGCGACGTCCGCCTGGGCCGCGGGCTCCGCCTTCACCGCCGCCTTCGCCCTGGGTGCCGCGACGCTGCTGACGCATCTGCTGCATCTGCTGACGCTGCTCCGGAGTCATGTTGCTCTCCATCTGCTGCCGCATCTTCTGCATCGCCTCTTGCCGTTGTTCGGGCGTCATGCTCTCGAACTGCTTGCGAGCCGCCTCCATCTGGTCGGCGGAAGGCATCTGGAAGCCCTGTCCGGCCCCCGGTGTTCCCGGCTGTCCCGGAGCGCCCGCGGGCATCTGCATACTCTGGTCCGGCGTCCCGGCCGGCACGCGGGGCTGTTCGTTGGCGGCCTTGAGCTTCTCGCTGATCCGCCGGCTGGTGGCGTCGTTGGCGTCCCCGCCGCCGGAGATCCGCTCGCCGGGCTTCAGGGCCGCGGCCTTCAGCGGAGGCGCCATCAGGACCACTTCCCCTTCTTCCAGACCGCTCAGGACCGCGATCATGCTGTTGTTGTCCAGGCCGGTCTCCACTTTGCGTTCCCCGATCACGCCGTCTTTGACCACGAAGACCGTGGGCTGTCCGTTGATCCGCAGGACCGTCTGGACCGGAACATAGACGACGCTCTTGTACTCCTCGACGATAATCTCAGCCTTGCAGCTCATGCCGCTTCGCAGACCCTCGTCGAGAGTCTCCAGGTTGATGTTCGTGGTGTAAACCTTCAGATCGGGGTTCATCCACATGCTCTGCGCGTTGGGCAGCGGCGCGATGCGGTCCACTGTGCCGACGAACTTCTTGCCCGGCAGCGCGTCGACCGTGACAATCGCAGGCAAACCGGCTCGAACCTTGTCCAAGCTGGCCTCGTGGACGTCCACTTCCGCCACGGACGAGGATGATTTCGGGATGTAGATCAATTCCTGGCGTTCCCAGACTTCGACGCCGTCGGCCAGCGGTTGCCGGTCCTGGCGACCGAATCCGCCGCGGGAACTGGTCGCGTACACCACCATGCCGTCGACCGGAGAAAGGACCCTGGCTTTGGCGATCTGCGCCTTGAGCTTGTCCAGTTTGGTGATCTGACGTTTGAACTCCTGCTCCTTGGCGTCACGCTCGGCCTGCGCCTGGATCACGTTGGCGGACGCCTTGCGGTTCGTCCGCTCCAGCGCCATCTCCGCCTGGTTGACGTCGCTGACGAGCTTGTCGATTTCCCGTCGTCGCGTGTACTCCTTGAGCAGTTTCAGGTCATTTTCCGTAACGGTCAGACTATTCTGACTCTTGGTGACCGCCAGTCTGTCCGCCAGCAACTCCGTCTCCGACAGGTATTTCTCCTTGTAGAGGGTCTCGGACCATTTCCGCGTCTCAATGGCGCGAGTCAGAACCTCGTTCGCTTCCTGGACCTTCGCCTCGGCGGAGGTCACCAGGTTGGGATACTGTCCCTTGTCGTAGACATCCAGATCCTGCTTGGCGAACTTGAGGGTCAGCGCGGCCAGCTCGATGTCGCTCTTGGCTTGGTTCTTGGCAATAGCCAAGGCTTCCTCGGCGTTGACGGACGCGGCTTCCGCGTTCTTCATCTTGATTTCCTGGTCGATCAGCTCGTCGTCCATCGTGCTGGCGTCCAGCTGGAGCAGCAGGTCGCCCTTCTTCACGCGAGTTCCCTCGGGAATGATCTCGACGATCGTCGTGCGGCCCTCGACCTCATTGCGGATGATTTCCTGCTCCTTGGCCTTGATGGCCCCGGATTCCAGGACGCTGATCATCAGGGGACCCCGCCGGGCGGCAAACGTGGCCATCATCGCCGTGGGGTCTTCGCCGCCCCGAACGGCCTTGAGCCAGATCACGGCCAGAACGACCGCCGCAACCAGAATGGCGGCGCCGATCAGTTTGACGGGCTTGCGTGACGAGCCATTAGATTTGCTGTTGTTCACTGTCATGGTTGATATCCTCAGGCGAAAACTCTTCCCACAATCCTTCTTTCGTTATCGTCAGCAGGTCCAGGTCTCGCTGGAACTGCAGCTCCGCGACACGATAGTTGACCACCGCCGAGGTCAGCGAATCCTGGGCCGACAACAGGGAGTCCTGGGCTTCGAGCAGATCGCGAATCTCCGCTCGCCCGGCCTCCAGGAACAGCATGGCGCTGCGAACCCGCTTCTCCGCGACGACGACCGACTGCGCCTGAATCTTGATGCTCTCTCGCGACTCCAGGAGCATCCGCAATTCCCGGCGAATCGACTGCTTGATCTGGTCCTCCAGAGTTTGAACGCTCCGCGTGGCCCTCTCCAGACCGATCAGACTGTTGCGATAAGCGTTCCGCTCCCGGGTCCGGCTCCGCGGGTCGATCGGCAGATCGAGCGACACAGCGCCGCTGTACTGCGTGCCCTGAAAGCTCGGGGTGCCGTCGGAGTTGTCCCCGACGTAGCGAGCACTGGCGCCCACGTCCAACTGGGCCCGCAGGTTGTCGGCCGCAACGACCACCTGCCGCTGGGCATCAAAAACTTCGCCGTTGGCGATCCAAAGGTCCAGCCGATTCTTGATGGCCAGATCGATCGCGACCGATTCGTCGATCTCGTACCGTCCGGCGTCCGTCTTGTCGGCCGGGACCAGCGACACCGGGGCATCGGCCGGCGGAACCTCCTCCGTAGTCCCCGCCTTCGATGCGGTCCTCATGGCTGTGACATATTGTTCCGCCCGCTGCCGCAGCTGCACAAGATCGTTGGGGTCCAGATCGATCAGAGCGTCCGTGGGCAGCCCGATCGCGATCTTGAACGAATCCAGACTGCTCTTCAATCCCTCCTGCGTCGAGATCCAGCGATTTCTCGCGTTCAACTCGCTCTGCACCGCCTGATCCACCTGGATCTCCGGAATCCGTCCGGCGTCCGCCTGCCGGCGCGACCACCGGGCCGACTGAATGGCGCTGCGATAGTTGTTTTCGCTGTTCTTGAGGGAGTCCATTTGGCTGAGCACGTCGTAGTAGTCCTGAGCGATCCCGACGGCAAACGTGCGTTTGTATCGCTCGAACCTCCACATCTGATAGATCACGTCCCGCTCGGCCTGGGTCAGGAACTCGGTCACGATGTGCCGCCCGGCGCCCCGGAGCAGCGGAATCGACAGGGACGGATCAAAGCCCCAATCCACCGTGTCCGACCCGGGCAACAGGCTAAATAGGCCCAGCGTCAGAGCGGCGCTGATGTCCAGCCCGTTCTTCAGCGTCCGCCCCACTCCCACCGTGCCGGCGGTATCGAGCGACGTATCGTCGGTGACGGTGTTCCGGGTCAGCGAGGCGTTCCCCGTTGTCGTAAAAACCGTCCGGAAGGCGTCTCGCTGCAAATCCAGGTCCAAGGCAACCTGGAACACCGTCTCCTTGTTGCTTTGGTAGTCCGGGCTGTTGCGAGCGGCGATCTGGAGGGCGTCGATGAGCGAAATCCTCAGAGGCCGGTTCGGCTCGATCGGGATGTTCGCATCCACGGAAGTGATCGCCGGCGGGTACGCGTCCTCCGGCCAGAACGGAACGGGCGTCAACGCGTCGGTGCCCAGCGAAGCCTCGCCCGAAACGGGAAGGTTCTGCGTCTCGATGAGCCGACGACGCAGGATGTCGCTGGGCCGCTCGATCCGGAGGGGTTCGGTCTTGCCCAACGCCTCCTGCTGCTTGTCCTCAACGATGTCATAGGCGGCCTTGTCGGCCTTCTCTCTATACTCGGAGGGACTGCGACAACTGGTCAAGAGCAAGCCGCAACAAGATAGAGAAACTACACAGACCAGATAACTGACAGAGCTTGGTTTCATGAATACGCCCAAAAAACCCAACGACACCTGCCAAAAACCACACGATCAAGACGTCCGATCCCGATCGACTCTCATACAGATCAATCCGCCGACGCATGCGACCATCCCCGCATGGCACATTGAGGGGATTCACGCTGAAAACTTTTGCTGCCTGCCAAGGCGCCGAGTCGCCTTCTACACATTAGACGTTTCTCCTTCCTGACTCATTGCAGAGAAATATGCACTTCACACTGTCTTCCTGGAGACGAAAAGAGCACCACAAAGATAAGTGGGGAGAGAGTATACACCCGTTGCAAAAAATTGAAAGAACAAAGCAAAATCATCGTCGACCGTTCGTCCCTGAAGCCGGTTTTGACCGCGCAGACTGCGAGGGATTGCATTTTCGACCCCCTCCTGCTATGGTGGAACCCACGACAACGTTTCGCATAATGGTGTGGGGGCTGTGGAGACCGATCGATGGATGTGCCTGTGGAACGACCGAACGTTGTAACGGAAGGAAGACTGCTGTCGCTGGACGCCTTGCGAGGATTCGACATGTTTTGGATCGTCGGGGGCTGGGGGATCGTCTCGGGACTGGGCCACGGCCTGAGCAACGCGTGGTTCGATCAGCACGTCCTGCCGCAGATCGAACACGTGCCGTGGGAAGGTTTTACCGCGTGGGACCTGATCATGCCGCTGTTCCTTTTTATGGTGGGCGTCGCGATGCCCTTCTCTTTCGGCAAGCGGCTCGCCCAGGGCGCGAGCAAAGGCCGCCTGTTTCTCCATGTTCTCTACCGAGTGGGCATTCTATGGATTCTGGGCATGATCGCCCAGGGCCGCCTGCTCGAATATGACCTCTCGCAATTGCGGCTGTACAGCAATACGCTCCAGGCGATCGCCGCCGGCTATCTGATCGCCTCGATTCTCCTGTTGACTCTGCGGCCGCGATGGCAATTCGTCGCGACCGGAGCGATGCTTCTGGCGTACTGGGGTCTGGCGGCCTGGGTCCCGGTCCCCGGACACGGCGCCGGCCAGTTGACGCCGGACGGGAATCTGGCCATCTACATCGACAAGCTGATTCTCGGCCGCTTCCAGGACGGGACCACCTACACGTGGATTCTCAGCGGCATGACCTTCACAGCCACCGTGATGATGGGCGCGTTCGCCGGACAGTTGCTGCGGTCCCATGCGACCCCTTGGCAAAAGGTTCTCATTCTGCTGTGCTCAGGGTTGGCCTGCGTGCTGGTCGGCTGGGCCTGGGGATTCGTCTTCCCGATCATCAAACACATGTGGACGAGCTCGATGGTGCTCTTCGCCGGCGGCTGGAGTCTCCTGCTTCTGTGCCTGTTCTATCTTGTCATCGACGTACTGCGACTGCGACTCTGGGCGATGTTCTTCGTCGTCATCGGCGCCAACGCGATCGCGGCCTACATGGCGACGCACGTGTTCGATTTCCGCCACATCGGCGACATCTTCGTTCACGGCCTGGCGAAATGGACCGGTTCCTGGCAGGATTTCATCCAAGCCCTCGCCGCTTTCCTTTCGTTGTGGCTGATCCTGCTGTTGCTCTACCGCAAGCGGATCTTCATCAAGATCTAGCGCCCGTCCGTGCAGATCCGTGAGAGTCCGCGTCGGTCCGTGCCTATTCTTGAGCGGCCCGCAGCCTGGTCGTCCCGGGCGACGGCGTCGCCGCCTGCCAGTTCGCGGGATCGTC
>CALMMH010001049.1 GCA_937868145.1 uncultured Phycisphaerales bacterium | reverse complement strand
AGGATGCGAACAGATGGCGAGTCTGTGAAGGAGTGGGACCATGAACCGTCGCTATATCCATGCGTTCATCGTGAGTGTCGTTCTGTCCGCAGGAATCTCCGCGGTCCATGCAATGGAGTTTGCCGGCGGGACAGGTACGTACGGCGATCCGTATCAGATTGGAGCGCCCGACCAACTCGTCTCCCTGAGATCGGACCCGAATCTGCTGGACAAGTGTTTCGTCTTGATCTGCGACATCGACCTGGCGGATCGCGTCTTTCGGGATGCTGTGATCGGCCCGTTTGCTGGAGTTTTTGACGGCGCCGGTTTTCGCATCCGGAATCTGACGGTTACAGGAGGTTCGGGCCTGTTCGAATCCATCAATGCGGCTGGAGAGGTCCGGAATCTGATCCTCGAAGACGTCCTCGTGCTTGTCTATGATGGGCCTCTCTTCGCGGGGTCATTGACCGCTGTGAATGGCGGCACGATTTCCCGGTGCTCCGTCAGCGGGACGCTCATGGCGGACGGTTTGGCAGGGGGGATGGTGTCGATCAACGTTGGCCTCATCGAAGAGTGCCGCAGTCTCTGTACGATATCGGCCCGAACGGCCGGAGGTCTGGTCCTGAGCAACAAGGGGCGAATCAGGGACTGTTATGCGGCGGGGCATTTGTTGGCCGAATTCAGCGGCGGATTTGCCTATGACAACGCCTACTCGATCAGCCGGTGCTATAGCGTCAGTCGAATCGAAAGCACGGTCTCTGCGGAAGGGAACTTTTTGAACGGGACCGACTGTTCCTGGACCAAGCCAAAGGACTGCTACTTCCTGGATCCCTTGGGAGGGGAGACTCCCACGAGCGACCTCGGCGTGCCGTTGACGGGCGCCCAGATGCGCCAACGGGAGAATTTTGTCGGTTGGGATTTCGAGGGAGTGGGCGACGATGGAGGTTCTGACACGTGGTTCCTGCCGGAGGACGGCTATCCTGAGTTGAGCTGGCTTGGAACCAGGCGAATTCCCCGTGTCGCCGGTCTGGCTGTCGAGGAGGCTTGCAAGCTTCTTGAGGAAGCAGGATTCCGCGTCGGACGGATGGTGTACGACTACGATCACGTCGAAAGCTACGGCCATGCGATTACGACTCATCCCTTTCCGGCTGCTCGTCCTGGAAGCGACATCGATGTGGTCTTGGGCCTGGGACCCTACGAGTGGTCGAGCAACATCGGCACGGGGGACGTGAACTCTCCGTACCAGATCCTCACCGAGGGGCAACTCGATTGCCTGGCGCATCGGGCGGATCTGTGGGACCGTTGTTTTGAGCTGGTCGCTGACATCGACATGGAGGGACGCATCTATGCCGGTGCGTTGATCGGGCGATCGGACTTTTCCGAGGCCCCATTCAATGGCGTTTTCAACGGGGGCGGCCACATCATCAGGAACCTGACCATCGGCGGGTATTCGACTGATGCCAACCAAGCCACGGTGCTTGGGTTCTTCGGTGAAACGGGCCTGGGAGCCCGCGTGCTGGACCTGGGTCTGGCGGATGTGTCGATCATGGCCGCGAAACGCCGGAGCGGGAACGGCGGCATGCTGTGCGCCGTCAATGGCGGGTACATCGGGCGATGCTATAGTGTCGGGCGACTGCGCATGCGGGGACAACTCGGCGGGCTGGTTGGCGGCAACACCGGCGTGATCGAAGACTGCTATGTGCGAGGCGAGGTCGAGGAAATGCCGCAACGCGGCTCTGGATTATACGCAGGGTTGGTTGCCGACAACGCCTCCGGCACTATCCGGACCTGCTACAGCGTCAGTGCTGTTGCGTTGATCGACGGAAACGGCCTGGTGGCCTCCAACGACGGAGGAACTGTGCAATCATGCTTCTGGGATGTGGAGGCCAGCGGTGCCAACAAGAGCGATGGTGGCGTCGGGCTCAAAACACAGGAACTGATGAACGGATGGACTCTGAGGACTCAGGGGTGGGGAGGGAATCCCAACTGGGTTCTTGATGAGGGGAAGGATTATCCCCGTCTGATTTGGGAGGGGACGCCGGGGAATCCGATTCCGGCAATCTCAGTCCGTCGCTGAGGGCCGGAACGTGATGCACGCAGTCTTCAGGCTGTCCTCAGATCGAAGGCGTCAATCGTGGAGTTGGCAGAGGCTGCGGGCGGCGGGGCTTTAGGCCGAAGAGGAAACGCAGGGCGTTGATCCGCTTGATCAGCAGTTCGTACAAGGCGACTGTGACGGCGAAGGAACTGGTTGCGATGATCAGGTACTCCAGCCACAGGGGAGCGTCGAGGCGGACCACGTGGAAGCCGATCGCCAGGATGATCGTCTGATGGAGGATGTAGCAGGGCAGCACCGCGTCGTTGGCGTATTTCAGGAAGCTGTTGCTGGACCGCAGATGCCGTGCAGCGAAGCCCATGAATGCGACCAGGCACGACCAGCAGAGCACACCGCGAATGATGGCGGATCCCACGCTGTCGTCCGACAAGCCTCGGATCTTGATCACGTAGTAGCCGACGGCGAATGTCGCCAGAGCGAGCAGTGCCGCGGCGATGCGATGGCTCTGAATCGCTTTGGCGGTTTCTTTGCCTGACGCCACGAAAAAGGCCAGAACGAAGATGGCGAAGTAGGGCAGGAGACTCCAGCCGCCGAAATCCCGCCGGTGGAAGAGGCCGCTGAGAGTGTTCGCGGAGGCGGGCGAGTTGGCGATGAACTCCATGATGACGATGGGGATGGCCAGGAGGAAGATCACGCCGGGGACTTTCATCGTTTCGGACAGGGCGGTTGTGAATCGGACTCCGGTTCGTGATCGGAGAGCCAGAAGCAGCGGGAGGGCGATCACCGAGAAAACGAACAATGCTTCCAGGTACCACAGGTGCAGTCCCATCCAGGCGAAGTTGCCGCCCTTTTGGATGCCGTACCAGCCTTCGAAATAATGCGGGTAGAAACTCCAGAAGGAGCCGGCGAATTGGCCGTGGCTGACTCGTTCGAGATAGACCTGGTAGGGGGCGATCAGGACGAAGACGCCGAACACCAGCGGCACCGCCAATCGCTTGAAACGCGAAACGAGGAATTGCCGCCAGTTCTGGCGCCACAGCGAATGGTACGCCCCGATCCCCGAGAGGACGAAGAACAGCGGCATCAGCCATTGCGCCGCGACGATCAGCGTGAGAAACGAGACCACCTCGTTGGTTCGGGGGCTTTTCACATGCCAGTCCTCGGTGTCGAAGAAGCGGCCGCAGTGGAATAGGAAGACCGCGATCATTCCGAGGACGCGAAGCCAGTCCACGTCGTGACGCCGCGTCGACTCAGCCGACCCTTCCACCGGATAGCTGTCTCGCTTCATTGCCGTTTGCTCCCTGAAGCAGCGAATGCAGGACTTCCATGGTCCTGGCGGTTGCCCCCTGATTCTGACGGATGATCTCCTGTCCGGCCTTGGCGACAGCCCCGGCGTAGGCGGGATCCGACAGGCACTTCCGCATTGTCGCCAGCAGGTCGTTTCCATCCTTGACATCGAGGGCCCCGCGGCCGGCGAGCAGAACTTCGACCGTTTGGCGGAAG
>CALMMH010001048.1 GCA_937868145.1 uncultured Phycisphaerales bacterium | reverse complement strand
GACTCCCGCCATTTCCCGGCGCAGGCCGTCCGACGACCTGCGAGGCGATCGCCGGTTGAGCGAGGGGTTCGGGTCGACGGGAGTGATAGACGTAACCGACCACCGACGCCGCGACCAGAATCGTCGTCGTCGCAAAGGCGGCCTTGATCGCGCCGGCCCCCGCCCCGACCGCGGCCTTGCCCCCCAGCGCGGCGCCGGTCGTTCCGACCATCGCCATCTTGCTCAGCTCCGCCAGAATCGCAGCCGGCGCCGCCTGTGAAGCGTTCGCCGTCAGCAGAGCGCCCAATGAAGCGACGGCAACAAGAAGCCCCTGCCGCCGGAGCATGCCTCGCAACTGTTCCAAGCCGTCGTTGATCTGTCGGGAGACGGTCGCCTGCGAGACGCCCTGCTCCCGGGCGATTTGGACAGTGGTCTTGCCGGCCAGGAAGTGTTCCAGGAGCAGAGACCTTGTCGACTCGTCCAGCTTGTCCAGGGCTTCATCCACATAGCCGGACAGATCGTGCCACGTGTGAACGGCCTCGGGCTGCGTTCGGGAGTAGATCTGCTCGCGGCGTCTTCGATGGGCGCTGCGTCGGATCAAATCGATGGACTTCCGCGTGGCAATCTGATGGAGCCAACTGCTCAAGGGGCCGGAAATGCGCCCCGCATGCCGGGTCAGCTCGAAGAACGTTTCCTGCGTCACGTCCGCGGCGTCTCCTTCGTCCTTCAGGACCCGCCAGGAGGTCGAGTAGACCAGCCGGACGTACCGCCGCACCAACTCGGCAAAGGCCTCCGCATCGGCCTGCGTCGAGAATCGCTTCAGCAGGATTGTCTCGTTTTCGTCCATCGCACAACCCGATGATTCCGACGGCGATCGCCGCCATTCTGTCATAAGGTCGCACTGCGGCCGACGATTATTCAGAATGGCCGGAAAAAGCCTTGAAGACCGCGGATCGCGGGGCCAGGAGGATCGTGCCGTGGTGGGCGTCGGGTGGGAGGCTCAGCTCGGCGGTTCTGTCGGTCCACTCGATCAAGTCCTTCGACGTGATCAGGCCGTAGCGGCCGTTGCGGACGCGGTAGCGGTCGAAGTAGATCCGCCACTCGTCGCCGAGCTTCAGGAGCGTCGGGCCTTCGACCCATTGATTCGGCTGCAGCTTGGCGCCCGGGCCCACGATCGGGTCGGACCAAGGCTTCGTCGGATCAGTCGGCGAGTGGAACTGCGGCGGGAAGGGATTCGTCAGATCGGCGCCCGCGGTGGTCAGGCGGACGTTCTTTCCGCCGATCAGCTCATGCTGCTCGTCCTTGACCGCCATCACCCAGCGGTCGTCGCTGGTGTCCGCGGTGCCGCGGTCGTCGAAGGCCATGCAGGCGTCGATCGTGCTGACGCCCGGCGAGAAGAAGACCTGGGCATCCGTGAACGTCTTGAAATCCGTGGTCCGCGAGACGAACGTGCGATGATGTCGGGCGCTGATCGCGATGTGGAGGGTGGGATCCTTCTCCAGGCCGCCGGAGTCGTGGCCGCCGTCGCTTTCGAGCTTGGCGGTCGCGCTGGACCAGAGGATCGCATAGTTCTTCTGCACCGGGTCCCAGTGCGCTTCAGGGGCCCAGGTGTTGGCCGGCGAGTCGTCGGCGGGCCAGTTCTTGAACGGCTCCACGCGGACCGGCTCCGACCACTCTTTGAGGTCCGCCGAGACAGCCGCACCGAAGCACGAGCCCACCCAACTGGAGGTCCACACCATGTGGAACAGGCCGTCGCGATAGACGATCGACGGGTCGCGCGTGAGGTTCTGTCCCTGCCACTGCGGCGGCGCGAAGACCGGACGGCCGTCGTTGAGGGTCTTGAAGGTCAGGCCGTCTTCGCTATAGGCCAGGAAGACGCCGGTTTCGCCGTTGCTCTTGAAATAACTGAACAGAAACACATCGTCGCCGGCGGCGAAGCACACGGAACTGACGGCAAGGATCGCGACGACAACCACCCACGTGCAGGCCTTCATGACACTCCTCTCATGCAAGAGTCCCCTTCGCTCGTCCGACGCAAATGCGATGGACAACAACACGGGACCATTGTATGGGTGGATCGTCGGTCTCGCAAGGCTCCGAGCCGTGGGAAGAGAGGCAGGAGGCTGGAGGCTGGAGGCGGTCCCCCTGCCGCCTGCGACCTCCGGCCTCTCCATGTCGACTAGACCGAGTTCACCGTGACCAGCTTGCCCTGGACGCGGAGCTTCTTGGCCAAAAGCGGGACGATCGCCTCGCGTTTGATGATGCCCTGCTGACGGAAGCCCATCGAATCGTTGGCCGGGTTTGCGCCGCGGCCGAGGATGAAGTCCACGCGGTCGGCCTGAGCCAGCAGGTCCGCCAGTTCCGTGACCGGATTGGTCTCCTCGAATTCCTCTTCGGGGACATCCAAAATGTTGCAGAGCTGGTTGAGCGTGACGGCCCCCTCGGTGACCAGGTCGATGCCCTCGATCGCGTACTTCGGCGGCGCGATCAGACTGGTGGGCTCGCGGTCGATCGTCAGCTTGCGGCGCATGACCCTCGCGACGATGGCCGCGGTGGTCGCGCCGCAGACGACTTTGGGACCATCCTGGGCGAGGAATCGCTTGACCACGTCCGCGTCGAGCTTCTTGTCGGCGGGCGGGCCGGTCAGAATGTGCAGCGTCCTTCCGGTCCGGCAATGCGCCGAGACCACCGTCATGTCGTCGCGCGACACGTTCCCGTCCAGACGCATCGCCTCCTGGTGGATGGCCTCGGGAATGTCTTCGAGGCGATCGCCGGATGCGATCAGCCGGCTGGCGTGTGCGGCGACTCCCTCGCTGGTCCAGCCGAGCATGGAGCCGTTGCCGATGCCGGCCTGCGTGATGCCGTCGCTGAACACCAGCACGCCTTCCCCCGGCGTCAGGAAACAACTGCTCTGCTGCGCGACCGCGTCGTCGATGACCAGGGGACGCTGGGGCAGCACGTCCGCGTGGCCCCGGCTCATCAAGACCGCGGCGGGGGCGTCGTAGGAGAGAATCGTCGCCTCGCCGTCGTTGAGGATGCGCATGAGCGTCACGGCCGCGTAGGGCTTGGCCGGATCGCGCCACTTGTCCACCGTCGCAATCACGCTGGCGAACGTCCGGCGGAGCGAGAACCCCTCGGCGAGCATCTTCTGCATTCGCGAGACGTGCATCGTCGCGGCGATGTGCGCCCTGATCCCCGAACCGATCCCGTCGCACACGATCACGTCGGTGCACATCTCGGTCCGCCGCTGCGCGACGACGTCGCCGCACGGGCCATCGGGGTGCTTGGCCGCCTGGTGGCTCGTTATGTCGATGTGTAGGTATCTTTGAGCCATGAGCCGTTCCGATCGTCGCCGCCTGTGGGATTTTCCTGGGCGACCTTGACGAGGTTCTCCAGCAGCTTCTCGCCCTCGGCGGTGCTCTCGCCGAGGAACTGGGCGATCTTGCCGGCGATCTCGATCTGGTGCGACAAGAGGTCGCGGGCCTGCTGGACCGTGCGAGCCCGCAGGACGTCGAGCTGTTTCTTATTCAAGAGACTGCTGGTCAGGTTCACGAAAACGCCGACGTACTGTTTCACGTCGTGCAACGCGTACACGATCTGATGGCACACCAGGCTGTACTTGTCGTGCTCGACGGTCGTTTCGATCAGCTCGGCCTTGCCCGCCGCGATCTGCTCGAACGGCTCGGGGTCCATCAGGTAGGAGATCGGCTTTCCATACACGGCCTCGGAGCACATGAACAGGCGTTTGAACGAAGGATTCACGTGCAGAATGGTCAGCCGCTCGTCCAGGATGACGATGCCGTTGGGGCTGGTCTCGATGATGCGGTCGGTCCGCTGCTCGGCCAGCCGCCGCATGTACGGTACGCACATCTCGGGCTCGGCCATCTGGCGAATCACCGCGATCGCCTGCTCGCGACACGAGGAGTACCCGCATGCGCCGCAGTTGAGCTGGTCGTCGGGATTCTCCTTGCCCGTCTGCGCGAAGACCTGGCGGATCTGCTCTTCCGTGACGTCGCCCGTCGACAGCGGTCGACGACCAAACGAGGCGGCCAGGTCCATCGGCTCGTCGGAGCCGACGCCGTCTTGTCCGCTGGCCAGGACGTACTGGAGAAGGGCCTTTCGCCTCTGGTAGACCGTTTCATTGGCCGGCATGGCCGGGCCGTTGATGCAACCCTGGTCGCAGAACAAGGGCTCGACCAGCAACGGCCCACGACTATCGGTGAGACTCTCGAGAGTGTCTTTGACTTCTTCGGTACCGGTGACGCTGAGCACGTCCGCTGCCAGAAGCGACGTGCTCAAGGATGCCGTCTGGAGACTGCCGCCAGCCAGCGGAAACGAACGTGCCCAGCCTTCCGGCACCATATCGAAATCACTCTCTTCGAGAATAGAGAGATCCACATGCTCCAATTCGAGCCACTCGAGCAACTCGGTGAACGTCAGAGCGAAATCGACCGCCCCGCCGCTCTTTTCACTTGCTTCCTGTTTCTTGGCGACGCACGGCCCGATGAAGACGACCCGCGTGCCTTCGCCCAGCAGAGACTTGAGCATCCGCGCGTGCGCGACCATGGGCGAGCAGACCGGCACGAGGGCTCCGACCAGGTCGGGCCGATACCGCTCGATGTAGTTCACGACCGCCGGGCAGGCGGTGCCGATGCTGAACGAATCGCCGTGCTCGGCCGCGCATTCCGCGGTCTTCTTCGCAACCGCGTACGCGCCGACCGCGGTTTCCGAGACGTGCCCGAATCCCAGCCGGCGCAGGGCCGAAGGAACCCGCTTGATCTCCCACGCCTTGAAGATCGCGGCGAACGACGGCGCCAGACTGACCGCCACCGGCTGCCCCGAGACAACCAGTTCCCGCACGCTGTCCAGGTCCCGGCGAAAGCTCTTGGCCTTCTGCGGACACTCGCGGATGCACGTGCCGCAGGAGATGCAGCGATCCACGTCGACATAGGCCTGCCCGTCCCGAATGCCGATCGCGTCCACGGGGCAGACGCGAATGCAGCGGTAACAGTCCTTGCACCGGGCCTTGTTCGTGAAGACAACCTGGTTTTCATGCCGTTTGGGTTCCACGTCGATTTTCACTCCTAATCAGGAATTCCCAGGGGCTCTGCCCCTGGACCCCGGCATTTGACGCTTTGGGCCAATGGCATGGTGAAGCGAAGAAGCCGATGACGAAGCCAAGACAACAACAGACACGGAGTCTTTCCCCGCCCAACGACGTGGAAGACCGCAGCGACTGGATCTTGCCTCACTTCCGTGCTGCTGGCTCAAAGCGGAAAATGCCGGGAGTCTGGGGGCAGAGCCCCCAGACGATCCCTGCAATTCAGTCGTTGGTTTATGGAACATAGGACTACGCCACAGTCTTGGCGAGCTGATTCTCGAGCTCGGCCCGCGCCATCTCGAACGTACAGTGATGCATGAGCACGTCGCCGATCTTCACGCTGGGGCCCTTGTCGCAGGCCTCGAAACAGAAGGTGGCGCGGACGTCGACCGTATTTTCGAGATCGCGTTCCTTGATGTGGCCGACCAGCTTCTGCAAGAGCTGTTGCGAACCCCGCAGATAGCAGCTCGTGCCGACGCAGACGCTGATCTCCAACGCCTTGGCCGCGCCCGGCTCCAGGACCGAGAAGCCCTCGTCCGAGACGCGCTTGCGGCTCTTGTAATGCGTGTGCAGCAGCTCGTGGGCGACGTGGCCGCCGACGTCCCCGAGGGTCGTTTCGTAGCACTTGGCCACGTACGGGTTCTCCTGGGACTTGTGCAACTGCAACGTTTTGTCGCAATCGTAGAGGCCCTGGGCCCGAAGCTGCTTGGCGTCCGACTCGAAGCTCACGGGCTGGCCCGCGCCGGCGATGCACCCGCCCGGACAGGCCATCACTTCGATGAAATCATAATCGCATTTGCCCGCGCGAATCTCTTCGACGACGGCCTTGGCGTTCTTCAGGCCGTGGACGATGGCCAGTTTGAGCTCGACGTCGCCCAGCTTGATCTGCTTGACCCGGATCCCCTGCATGCCGCGGACTTCGGAGAAGTCCACGTTGTCCACCCGCACGCCGGTGAGCTTCTCGTGGGCGTATCGAAGCACCGCTTCGCTGACGCCGCCGGTGGTTCCGAAGATCACGCCGGCGCCGGTTTTGAAACCGAGCGGCAGGTCCAGCGACTCGGGAGTCAGATTGTTGAACTGAATGCCCGCCTGGCGAATCATCTTGCCGAATTCCTGCGTGGTCAGCACGAAATCCACGTCGGGTCCGGCGGTCGTGCGGAACTCGGGCCTCTGGGCCTCGAACTTCTTGGCGGTGCAGGGCATGATCGAGACGACGACCAGGTCCTCGCGGGCGACGCCCAGCGTTTGCGGCAGCGTCGCCTTGGCCAGCGAGCCGAACATCTGCTGCGGCGAGCGGCAGGACGACACGTTGGGCAAGAGGTCCGAGCAATACTGCTCCGCGTACTTCACCCACGCCGGGCAGCAGGACGTGAACTGCGGCAGACGCTCGCCCTTGGTCTTTCGGCCCAGGAACTCGTTGGCCTCTTCGAGCACCGTCAGATCGGCCGCGAAGCTCGTGTCGTAAACCTTGTCGAAGCCCAGCATCTTGAGGGCCGCGACGATCTTGCCGGTGGTGACCACGCCGGGCTCCAGACCGAACATCTCGCCCAAGGCCACGCGGACCGCCGGGGCAATCTGCACGACGACAGTCTTCTTCTCGTTGCTCAGAGTCTCCCAGACCGGATCGATCTGAGGCTTGGGCGTGATCGCGCCGGTCGGGCAGACGCTGGCGCAGAGCCCGCAGTAGACGCAATCGACCTTGCTGAGGTCCTTGCCGAAAGCGGGCGCCACGGTGGTCGCCGCTCCGCGATAGGCGAAGTCGATCGCGCCGACGCCCTGGATCTCATGACAAGCGCGGACGCAGTCGCCGCAGAGGATGCACTTGTTGGGATCGCGCACCAGCGACGGGTTCGACGTGTCCAGTGGCTTAGCGCCCGAGGCCGGCTGAAAGCGGACTTCGGTCACGCCCATCCGCATGGCCAGCTCGTTGAGCCGGCAGCCGTCGCTCTTGACGCACGTGGCGCAGCCTTGATGATGATTGGCCAGCAGCAGCTCGAGATACAGCTTTCGCATGCTGCGAAGCTGCGCCGTGTTGGTCTTGACCTTCAAGCCAGGCTTCGGGAGCGTCGTGCAGGACGTCATGATGCCCATCCCTTCGATGTCCACGATGCACAGCCGGCACGCGCCGTAGATGCTCAAATCCGAATGGTAGCAGAACGTCGGCAGGTCGATGTTCGCCTTGCGAATGAGCTCCAAGAGGTTCCGCTCGCCCTCGATCGGGATGTCGCGTCCGTCTATCCGTACACAGGTTCCGTTGTTCATTTTCGTCATACTCCGACAATCGCGTTGAACTTGCAGGCCTGGGCGCAGGTGCCGCACTTGATGCAGACCTTCGGGTCGATCCGATGCGGGGCCTTCTTCTCGCCCGTGATCGCACCGACCGGACATTTCCGCAGGCAAGCCCCGCAGCCTTTGCACCGCTCGACGAGAATCTCGGGCACCGCCAGGGCCTTGCACTGACCGGCGGGACACCGCTTCTGGAAGATGTGCGCCTCGTACTCGCTGCGGAAGTAGCGAAGCGTGCTGAGCACCGGGTTCGGGGCCGTCTTACCCAAGCCGCACAGCGAGCCGATCTGAACCGCGGGAGCGAGCTGCTCGAGCAGTTCCAGTGTCCTGGCGGTGCCCCGGCCGTGAATGATGTCGTCGAGCAGGGCCAGCATCTGCTTGGTCCCCTCGCGGCATGGGACGCACTTGCCGCACGATTCGTTCTGCGTGAACTGCATGAAGTAGCGGGCGACGCCGACCATGCAGGTGCTCTTGTTCATCACCACCAGGCCGCCCGAGCCGACCATCGCGCCGACACCCTGCAGCGAGTCGAAGTCGAGCGGCAGGTCGAGGTGCTCCTCGGTGAGACAGCCGCC
>CALMMH010001047.1 GCA_937868145.1 uncultured Phycisphaerales bacterium | reverse complement strand
GCTCGGGTGGCATTCCGCACAACGACCTTTCTTCTCGTTCTCAAACAAGGCCAGCCCTCGCAGTTCCTGGTCGGTCAACTTCACCTCTTCCTGCAGAAACAGATCGTACTTGGAGCTGAACTGATTCACTTCGTGTGTGCGTTCGTAAGCCGCGATCGCCTCCGCTACGAAATCATACGCTCGAATCGGATCAGCAAATGCCTCCGGACCAAACACCTCCCGGAAAAGGTCGGCGTACGACGACTGCTGCACCTTGGCGACGACCGCCGCAGCATTCGGATTGGCCATCTCGAGAGGATTGAGGAATGGGCCTTTGGCCTGTTCTTCCAGAGTGGCAGCTCGCCCGTCCCAGAACAATCCACCCACATAGTGACCCTCACCAGCATCATAGTGGAATCGCGGGCTGAATGCTGCATAGGCGGCCGTCAAATCATTGCGGTTGCCGAATCGGTCCGGGTACACCCCCTGGGAAACCGGGAGTTCGGCATCGGGCTGGCCAAAGCCAGCCTCAGCGGAATGACAATGGGCACAGGCTTGCCCCGGTGGTGTGGAGAGATTCTTGTCCAGGAAGATCTCCCTCCCCAATTGTTCTTTCTTTGTCATGGGACGGTTGGCCATGGCTGCTCTCCCGTCTTGCAGGGGAGCCGGCTTCTCTTGACGAGCCGCCAGTCGCGCCACCAGGATGAGAACAACTGCCGGCATGATTCGAAATGTGATAGACCGCATGATCTGTGCCCTCTACTCTTGTATGCAAGCTCCGTTTTGCAACCTTCTGTTTCTTACGGGTCGCATCCACCAACGATCGCCGTCCAGAATACCAAGGTTCTGGCCCAAGTCCAGTGTCTTGCCATGTACAGTATCGTTGTCGGTTCACTGGTGGAGTCATCACCGCCCGAGACGAGCGAGGGAGCCGAGGCTGGAGAAGCCGGTTCCGCAGCCGCTCCATCCTTCGCTTTCCCTGCGGAACACCCGACCGCTGCTGGGGGCTTCTGGAATCATGACAGTCAATTTGAGAGCGGGCAGGCGGGAGCTGGATAGTGGGGCAGAAACGCACGACTGTTACTGACCAGCCGAGTGAGTACCGGCCGGGACGAGCGACAGAGCCACGGCGGAGGCTGGGGATTCTTGATTCCGCAGTCCCGCGCTTCCGCACCGGCCGAAAGGACGTGGAGCAGCAGGAATAGCGGCCTATCCCGCTTGTGCTATCATAGGCAGTTACTGCGAAGCATGTTGGATTTGGCTGCGGCGACTGCTATAGTTGACGGGCATCGCAATGGCAGGGTCACAGGGCTCGTAGATCGCTGTTCGGAGGTACGATGATGAGACACAAGGGTATCGGCTTCGTCCTGAAGGCAATCCTCGTAGGAGTGATGCCCGCTTTGGCGGCGGGCGCGATGATCTATGTTGACGACGACGCGCCGTTGGGCGGGAACGGCATGTCCTGGGCCACAGCGCACCGGTATCTCCAGGATGGCCTGGCTTCCGCCCAGGTGTCGCTCTTGGCCGAGCCCATGGAGATTCGAGTGGCGCAGGGTACCTACACGCCGGATCGGAGGGAGGCCCACACTGAGATGATTGGCGAACGTCGGGCGACATTTGAACTGACAGGTGGGGTGAGTTTGGCAGGGGGGTACGCCGGGGTTGGGACAGCAGACCCGAACCGGCGAGATATTGCGCATTATGTCACGATCCTCTCAGGCGATCTGGCAGGCGATGATGCGTCCGTCCGCGATCCCAACAGGCTCGGAGACGAGCCTACACGGGCCGACAACTGCCACCACGTCGTTACCGTCACCGGGCCGGGCGTGCTCGATGGAGTCACGATCTCCGGAGGTCATGCCTCGGGGATTCCTGAACTGCCCCTGGAAAGCCTCGATTTGATGGGTGCCGGTCTCTTTGTCACCGGTGCAGACCTCATCGTTCGTGAGTGCTTGTTCGAAGGTAATTTCGCGAATGAGGGTGGGGCCGTCTACGCCGAGGATTCAAACGTTCTTCTGACGCAGTGCATGCTGGCGAGGAACGGGGCGGCGATTCAAGGCGGAGCAATCCGCAGTCGCACACCACGGCATGTCGAGCTGGCCAACTGCCTGCTGATCGCAAATAGAGCAGTCGAGGGCGGCGCGGCGTTGTGCTGCGAAGGCGGTCTTGTTGAGGTGCGGAATTGCACAGCAGCGGCCAACGAGGCAACGGAAGGTCGTTTCCTATTGGATCTCGCCGGTAGGCCCCCTCGCGGGACACAGGCTCCCTGGATTCGGGTACAGAACTGCATCCTGGCGGACGGCGGGAACGAGATATCAAACGGCTACGCGGCTCTCACGGTTGACTACTCAGATGTGCTCGGCGGCAGATCAGCCGTCAGCGATCCCCAGCGTGCGATGGTCTGGGGCGTGGGCAACCTGGATGTGGACCCCTGCTTTGCCGACCCCGGATATTG
>CALMMH010001046.1 GCA_937868145.1 uncultured Phycisphaerales bacterium | reverse complement strand
TGGATGCGGGTGCGTCTGGACCCGAGCGAGCAGATCGACGAATTCTGCGAGGCCAACAACGAATCGATCGAGCGGACCGACGCCAGGCCGGTCCAGCTCGCCTATCGGCCCGCCGTGCTGAAATCGTGCCTGGCGGAGAAGAAGATCAACCACGTCGGCTCGCTGAGCTATTACGATTGGCTCCGGGCCGAGAAGCTTCGAATGGACGTCATGCTTCCCGCGGCCGTCTGGCCGACGACCGGGCCGCACGGCGTCGAGGAGGCCTACCGCGTGGACGCGATCACCGCGCTGGAGGACTGCGGCTGGGACGATCAGCCGTACAATCGCGACGCGGTTTACTATGACGGCGGGTTCCCGGTCGACGAGCCGGTGGACATCATGAACGTGGACGCCGCGATCATTCACGAGTTTGGCCACACGATTCTCAGCCAGCCCGATCTCTACGGCTACGGCGTCAAGGCCTCCAACATCTTCCTGACCGACGGGCAGGGCAAGCCGTACGCGGGCTCGCGCCTGCTGCCGGTGATCGAGGGCGACGAGCTGATGCCGTTCTCGCCGGGCGTGAGCATTCCCTGCGGCGGGGCGTACCCCTCGCTGATGGACAGTTGCCAACAATGGCTGCACTCCTCGCAGGCCGGCCACATCATGTACTACAAGGGCTATCGCCAGGATCGGTTCTGGGGCACGCAGGGCCGCCTGATCCCCACGCGGGCCAACTGGCTGCTCGTCACCGATCGCGACGATCGCCCGCTGGCGGGCGCCGCGGTATACGTCTACCACGTGGCGCAGGCCCCTGTGCAAGACAGCGGCGCCAAGTACTTCGCCGACCGGCCCAAGTTCGTCGGCCAGACCGACGCCGAAGGCCGCTTCACGTTCCCCAACGAGACCGACGGCGACTGGGACGATCCTGCGACCGACCAGGTTGACGGCGCGATCCCCGTGTGGAATCCGTTTGGCGGCGCCAAGACCGACACCGCATTCACGCCGAACGTCTGGACGGTCGAGGGACTGCTGCTGATCAAGATCGTCTCGGGCGATCAGGAAGAGATCCAGTTCATGGATCTGATGGCGTTCAACGACGCGTTCCTCTCGGGACATCAGGTGTGCGGCAAGTACCCCATCCGCACGAACCTGCCGGCGTCGAGCGAGCCCACGCCTGTGGTCCGCAAGCCGATTCCCGACGCGATCCGCGAGGTCAACAAGCAACCGGTGGCGGTCGCTCCGGCCGAGATGACCGTTCGCTGCAACGAGGAGTTCGAGATCGACGGCTCCAAGAGCTACGATCCCGAGGGTCAGCCGCTGCTCTACCGGTGGGGCGACCAGGGTCAGTGGCTCGCGCGGGACCGGCATCAGGGGCCGGTGATGAAGCTCAAGGCCCCCGACAAGCCCGGCGCAGTCGAGTACAAGTTCTGGGTCATCGACGGCCTCCGCTGCAGCGACGCCGCAATCATCAAGGTGAACGTCCAGTAGGGGCGGGTTTCAAACCCGCCCTCCGAAGCCAGGGAAAGGGGACCGGACATGTCGCTGAGCAGACGCATCACGCAATGGACGTTCCTGGGCCTGTTGTGTTTCGCCGGCGTCGCGCAAGCCGACAAGGCGGCGCCGGAACTGGCCTGGCCCCGAGTGACCTCCGAAACCCGCCCATGGACGCGGTGGTGGTGGATGGGCAGCATCGTCAACCCGCAGGATCTCACGGCCCAGATGGAAGAGTACGCCAAGGCAGGCCTGGGCGGTCTCGAGATCACGCCCATCTACGGCGTCAAAGGCTGCGAGGACCGCTTCATCGACTACCTGACCGGCCGGTGGATGGACATGCTGGAGCGCACGCTGAAGGAGGCCCGCCGGCTCGACATGGGAATCGACATGGCGACCGGCAACGGCTGGCCCTTCGGCGGCCCGTGGGTCGGCGCCGAGGACGCCTGCAAGAACGTCGCGTACAAGACCTTCACGCTGGCGGCGGGCCAGAGCCTCTCGGAGCCCATCGCGTACGTGCAGAAGCCCATGGTCCGCGCGATCGGCCGTCGCGTGGACAGTTCCGAACTCAAAGACCCGGTCGGCAGCAACGAAAACCTCCAGGCATTGGCCCTGGAGCAGGTGCGATTCGAGAAGCCTCTGCCGTTGCAGGTCGTCATGGCGTACTCGGACGCAAACGAGGTTCTCAACCTGACGGATCGGGTCGACGCCGACGGCAAGCTGGATTGGGTTGCCCCCGCGGGAAACTGGACGCTCTACGCCGTCTTTCAAGGCTGGCACGGCAAGATGGTCGAGCGGGCCGGCCCCGGCGGCGAAGGCGACGTGATCGATCACTTCCGACGCGAGTCGCTCGGCAACTATCTCAAGAAGTTCGATCGTGCGTTCAAAGGACGGGACATCCGCTCGTTGCGGGCGTTCTTCAACGATTCGTACGAGGTGGATGACGCGGCGGGCCAGGCGGATTGGACGCCGCGGCTCTTTGACGAGTTCAGCAAGCGACGCGGCTACGATCTGCGGGACCATCTGCCGGCCTTGTTCGGCAAGGACACGCCGGACAAGAACGCCCGCGTTTTGTGCGACTATCGCGAGACGATTTCGGACCTGCTCCTCGACGAATTCACAATTCCCTGGCGGAAATGGGCCGAGGGCAACCGCGCCACGACGCGAAACCAGGCGCACGGCTCGCCCGCCAATGTCCTGGATCTCTACGCCGCCAGCGGCATTCCCGAGACCGAGGGCTCGGACGTTCTGAAGTTCAAAGCCGCGTCGTCTGCCGCTCACGTCGCCGGCAAGCGTCTGGTCTCAGCGGAGGCTGCGACCTGGCTGGACGAGCATTTCCAGGGGACGCTGGACGAAGCCAAACAGGCGGTGGACCGATTCTTCCTCGGCGGAGTCAACCACATTTGCTATCACGGCACGACGTTCTCGCCCGCGGGCGAGGCCTGGCCGGGCTGGCTCTTCTACGCCTCGGTGCACTTCGGGCCCACGAACTCCTTCTGGCCGGACTTTCCCGCTCTGAACGAGTATGTCACACGGTGCCAGTCTTTCCTCCAACTGGGCGAGCCGGACAACGACGTGCTGCTCTATTACCCGATCTACGATCGTTGGTCCCGGCCCGGCAGGGGACTTCTCGATCACTTCGACGGCGATCCTGCGGGCACATCCGCGCGCGATCTGGCCCAAGCCTTACACGACGGCGGCTACGCGTTCGACTACGTCTCCGACCGTCAGATCCGGGGTCTGATGATGACCGTCCGCAGTTCTTGCAAGGCGGTGATCGTGCCGGAATGCCAGTTCATCCCCGCGGAGACCTTCGCCGGGCTGATGAAGTTGGCTCGCCAGGGAATGACCGTCATCGTGCACAAGAACATGCCCCAAGACGTTCCCGGATGGGGCGACCTCAATGAGCAGCGGCGCGAGTATCGGAAGATGATTTCGGGTCTGCGATTCCGAGAGTTGGACGACGCGCGCGGTCGGATCGCCTCCGTGGGAGAGGGAGCGATTCTCGAAGGGAACGACGTAGCCTATCTGCTCGGGTTGACGCCGGTCGTTCGCGAGCCCATGGTCGACAGCGGGCTGCGGTTCGTCCGTCGTCAGGACGGCAAGACCACGATCTACTGGATTCTCAACACGACGGATCGGCCGCTGCATGGCTGGGTTCCACTCGGCGTTCACCCCCTGTCGGTCGTGCTTTTCGATCCTCTATCCGCCAGATCCGGCGTCGCCGCCAGGCGGGGCTCCAAGGCGAAGGGGACGGAAGTGTACCTGCAATTGGCCGCTGGTCAGTCCTGCATCGTGCGAGCTTGTCCCACGCAGGTTCGTGGCTCCGCTTACGAGTACTTCGAACCGCAGGGAGACCCTGTCGAGGTCCAGGGGACGTGGCGGGTGAGCTTCGTGCGCGGCGGGCCGAGATTGCCCGCAGAGGTTGAGATTGCCGAGCTTGGTTCCTGGACTCGATTCGGACTAGAGGACGTCAACGAGTTCTCCGGCACGGCCCTCTACGCCATCGATCTGCCGCGACCGGCCGGCGACGCCGACGGCTGGCTGCTGAACCTGGGCCGGGTCTGCGAGAGCGCCAAAGTGACCTTCAACGGCGAAGAGCTGGGCACGCTCATCAGCCCGCCATTTCAGATCCTGATCCCTGCGGCCAAGATGCGGGATCGGAACACCCTGGAGGTCCGCGTCTCCAACCTGACGGCCAACCGCATCGCGGACCTCGACCGACGGGGCGTCCCCTGGAAGAAGTTCTATAACGTGAATTTCGCGGCCCGCCTTCGGGAGAACCGCGGACCCGACGGTTTGTTCAACGCGTCGAACTGGCGGCCCATGGATTCCGGATTGATCGGGCCGGTGACGTTGATCCCCGTCGAGAGAATTTCCCCTCAGGAGCAACGGTGAACGCAGGCTCTTCGGTCCATCAGACGCAAACGGGCGAATGGGCGACTGTTCTTGTTCAGCCCTGTTTTTAGAGGTCCTTTCGCTTGCTCCGGCCTGTTGAAACCGCTATAATGTCTTGTGCCAAAGAGGGCCTACAATGAGTGCAGGACGTCTCGACAAATGAGGTCTGCCGCGACAGGTGGTCGTGCTCGTTGCGTCAGCTTCATGCTCGATATTTCGCATGTGATCCCATTACCTGGAAGGAGGACAAGCATGTGTAGAAAGCTGGCGTATCTGGTGTTCGTCTCTCTGCTTTTCGGCGGCATCGCCGGAGCAGCGGTGTTCACCGACAATTTTGAGGTCGCTCACGATTACCTCGCCGACGGTGTCGCAGGCACTTCCTGGGACGGCATGCTCGGCGCCGAAACGGGCCAGACGGCCTCCGCCCTCAACGTCTCGATGGACCGGGCCGGTCAGTTGTTCCTCCAGTCGACCGGCGCGTACTGGCACGAACCGTGGACCCCGATGGGGCCGTTCCTGTACAAAGTGGTCGAAGGCGATTTCATCGCCACGGTGAAAGTCACCGAATACGAAGGCACCTCTGCGGCTCCCGTTTATCACAACACCTGCGGCCTGATGCTCCGTGCGGCGGTCGAAGAGGCCGGCGACGGCGAGGACTGGGTGTCCCTGGACTACTTCCCGATTTGGAGCTGCGGCAACTTCGTGCGAAGCGCCGACAACAACGTCCGAACCGAGAACGGCAACAACGGCCTGGCCTTCAACCTGCGTCCCTGGCTCCAGGTCGAGCGGCAGGGCAGCACGTTCCATTTTCGCGTCAGCAGCGACGGCGTGAACTGGACGGCGATGGCTGTGTCCCCGTTGACGCGAGCCGATCTGGCGGATGTCCCGCTGCAGGTCGGCATGTTCCAGGGCACTTACAACACCACGTCGGGTTACGCGGCCTTCGATGAGTTCAAAGTGGAAGGTCCGCTGGTGGTGCCGGGCTTCAAGGCCTATGCCCCCGCTCCGGCCGACGAAGCGACGGATGTGCTCAAAAACGTCGTGCTCAGCTGGGTTCCGTGCGAAGGGGCCGTCGCCCACGACGTGTACTTCGGGACCGTCCAGGCCGACGTCGCCGCCGCGGATCGGACCAATCCTCTGGGGGTTGCGGTCGCCACCGCCCAGGACGCCAACAGCTACGACGCGGGTCTGCTCGCCTACGGGGCGACTTACTACTGGCGCGTCGATGAAGTCGAAGCCGACGGCGCCGTCGATCGCGGCGACGTCTGGTCGTTCACGGTTGAGCCGTTCTCTTACCCGATCACGAACGTGACGGCCACCGCCTCCAGCCAGAACAACAAGGACATGGGACCGGAGAAGACCGTCGACGGGTCCGGCCTCGACGACGCGGATCAGCACGGCGTCGACGCCAAGACCATGTGGCTGAGCCTTAAGAACGGTCCGCAGCCTTCCTGGGTCCAGTACGAGTTCGGCGAGCTCTGCAAGGTGGATCAGGTTCGGGTGTGGAACTCGAATCAGGCGATGGAGCCGGTGCTGGGGCTCGGCGCCAAGGACGTGACGATTGAATACTCCGCCGACGGTCAGACATGGATCGCCGTGGGCGATTTCGAATTCGCCCAGGCCGGCGGCGATCCGCTCTCGGCCCAGACGATCGATCTCGGCGGCGTCGTGGCCAAGTTCGTCAAGTTGACGATCACCAGCAACTGGGGCGGCCTGCTGCCTCAGTACGGCCTGAGCGAGGTCCGCTTCTACTCCATTCCCGTTGTGGCCCGAGAGCCCAGCCCGGGAGCCGGCGCTGCCGACGTGAATCCGGCCGCGACCCTGAGCTGGCGGGCCGGACGCGAGGCCGCTTCGCACCAGGTGTCCTTGAGCACCGACGAGCAAGCGGTGATTGCAGGCACGGCGCCCGTCGCAATGGTCTCCGAGCCGCAGTATGACGCGACGCTCGATCTGAACGCGACGTACTTCTGGAAGGTGGTGGAGACCAACGACGCGATGACGCCGGCCGCCTGGGAAGGCGAGGTCTGGTCCTTCAGCACCGCCGAGTACCTGGTCGTCGACGATTTCGAGAGCTACACCGACGACATCGACAACAACGGCACCATCTATCAGACCTGGGCCGACGGCTGGGACGACTCGGCCAACGGCTCTATCGTCGGGTACAGCGAGGCGCCGTTCGCCGAGCAGACGATCGTCCATGGCGGCGGCCAGTCCTTGCCTCTGGCCTTCAGCAATTCCGAAGGGGCCACGTATTCCGAGGCCACCCGCACGTTCGAATCGGCCCAGGACTGGAGCCGGTACGGCATCCAAACGCTGGTGGTCCACTTCCGAGGCGATGCGGCCAACGCCGTGGCGCCGGTTTATGTGAAGATCAACGACACCAAGGTGCTCTACAACGGCGGGGCCGCCGCGACGGCGATCCCGGTGTGGAAACAGTGGAATATCGATCTGGCCGCCACGGGCGCCAAGCTCGCCAGCGTCAAGAGTCTGACGATCGGCGTCGGCAGCTCCGGCGGGACCGGAACGATCTACATCGATGACATTTGCCTGTACCGTTCCGCTCCGGCGGTCGTGGCGCCGGTCGATCCCGGCGTCGCCGGCGTCGTGGCCAAGTACACAATGGACGGAAATCTCCAGGACAGCTCGGGCCGCAACAACAACGGCACGACCACGACGGACATCTCCTACGACAGCTCCTTCGCCGGCCACGGCCAGGCCCTCGTCCTGAACGGCACCAACGCTTACGTCGATCTGCCGATCGGCTCGGTCATCAATACGCTCAGCGACATGACGATTTCGCTGTACGCGAACTTCTCCGGCGTCAGCGGCGACTGGCAGCGGATCTTCGATTTCGGCTCCGGCACGACGGCCTACATGTTCCTGTGTCCGCGGACGACCGCAAGCGGGCCGATGCGGTTCGCCATCCGGAGCGAGACCGTGGGCGAGCAGATCCTGTCGTCGGTCGAGTCGTTGCCGACCGGCTGGCACCACGTCGCGGTCGTGATCGACAGCGCGACGATGACCATGCGTCTGCACGTGGACGGCGCGATCGTCGGAACCGCCGCGACCACCGTGCTGCCGAAGGATCTCGGCAAGACCACGCAGAACTGGCTGGGCCGCTCGCAGTACGAGGCGGACGCCTACTACGCCGGCATGGTGGACGACTTGTGCATCTACAATCGCGCAATGTCGGAAGGGGAGGTTCGCTACCTGGCCGGCGATCGCTGAGCCGACGAAGACGCCTTTCATTTCGCGTGTCTCGGGGCCTGCACCAGAAGGTGCAGGCCCCGATTGTTTTCACGGACTAACACGGACACCCACAGACCCCCACGGACGGAGAAGTCCGTTCAGGTCGGTGTCGGTCCGTGTTTGTCCGTGCAGAAGTCCTGGCACGCGACTCGATCTTCTGATACGATACCGCTCCGAAAGGAGTGGTATGAACATGCAGAACACAGAATCCTCCGGTCTCGTGCTCGCCGGCTTCCGGGCGAGAGTCCTTCTTCTTCTCATTGTCGCAGTCGCGTCCTGGGACTGTCGCGCGCAGGCGGGCGAAGCGGCCGTCGTCAAGAAAGTCCTGAAGCTCGGCCAGTCCGGCGAGAACCTCCTGAAGCCCGACGCCTGGACCGGCTGGCAGCGCGGTTTCGTCCGCGAGGGCGACGTCTTCGTCTGCGACAACGGCTCCGACTCCCGCGCCCAGCGGGGCGTTTGTCAGACGATCGTTCTGAACCAGGAGACGCCCGAGCCGATCGTGGCCACCGCCTGGAGCAAGGCCGAGGGCATCGACGGCGCCGCCGACTCCGACTACTCCCTGTACCTCGATCTGAAATATGTCGATGGCACGCCCCTCTGGGGCCAGGTGGACTCCTGGGCCGTGGGGACCCACGATTGGGAAAAGGCCCAGGTCCTCGTGTTCCCCGAAAAGCCCGTCGCGTCGGTGTCGTTCTACATGCTCCTTCGCGGACACGCGGGCAAGGCCTGGTTCCGCGATCCGCAACTCCAGAAGATTGGCGGCTTCCTTTTCGACGGCGTGCCTGTCGAGCCGGCGGAGTCGGTCGGCGAAGGATTCCAGGTCCGCGACGTCGCGGCCGAGACGGATTTCGTCTCGATCGAGCGAAACGCTTTGGACCTCACGCTCGACTGCCGCACACAGGAGCAAGGGGACGCCACCTTATACGATGTGACGCTACGCGACACATCGGGCAGGGACCGAGCCGTCACGTTGATCTACGCCGTGCCGCTCGAAGCTGAGGGCGGGCAGTGGTTCCGTGACCCGCGTTCCAGCGCGCCCATCATGGAAAGCAGCGAATACGTCGACGCCGAACGGTTCAGCGCCGGCGCCAACGGACGTCTGTCCCGTTATCCATTTGGCGCGGTGGCCGGCTCGGAGGAGGGCGTCGGTCTGGGCATCGACATGGCCTCCCCGGCGTTCTTCCGCGTCGGATACAACTCCGGGACGGGCGAGCTGTTCCTGGCCTACGACGTCGGCCTGGCTCCCGAGAAACCGGTCGCCCATCTGCGGTTCTGCAAGTTTCGATTCGACAAGGCCTGGGGTTTTCGCGGGGCCCTCGCTCGATACTATGAGCTGTTCCCGGACGCGTTCGCCCGCCGGATCGGCAAGCAGGGGCTCTGGATGCCCTTCGCCAAGATCAGCAAAGTGGCGGACTGGCAGGATTTCGGTTTCCGATTCAAGGAGGGCAACGACGAGACCGCATGGGACGACCAGCACGACATCCTCACGTTCCGCTACACCGAGCCCATGACGTGGTGGATGTCCATGAAGGAGGGGACGCCCCGCACGCTGGAGGCGGCGCTGGCCGAGGCGAAGCGACTTGCCGACGAGGGCAAGGACGCCGCCCAGGCCCTGTTCACCAGCGGCTACCACGACGAGAAGGGGCAATACGCCGCCAGGCTGCTCGACACGCCCTGGTGCAACGGAGCGGTTTGGAGCATGAACTCGATGCCCGGCGTCGCCGGAGCGACGACGGACTTCTCGACCAAGTGGAACGCGGACCTTCGACAAAGGCTCTATGGATCGAGCGGCCGCGCGGTCCTCGACGGCGAGTACGTCGATTCGAGCGAGGGCTACGTCACGAACGAGCTGGACTTTCGCCGGGATCACTTCGCCGCCGCCGAGACGCCTTTGACCTTCTCGCTCGATAGCCGCAAGCCCGCGATCTTCCGCGGCCTGATTGCGTTCGAATACATCCGGGCGATCGCCCAGGACGTCCACGCGATGGACCGGTTCATGATGGCCAACAGCACGCCGGACCGTCTTTGCTGGCTGACCCCACTGCTGGACGTGCTGGGCACGGAGACCGACTGGAATCCCGGCGGCGCGTGGCGGCCGATGTCCGACGGTGAGTTGCTCTACCGTCGGGCCTTGTGCAAGGGCAAGCCGTACTGCTTTCTCATGAACACCGCGTTCGAGAGCTTTTCGCACGACCACGTCGAGCGGTATATGAAGCGGTCCCTCGCCTACGGCATGTTCCCCGGTTTTTTCAGCCACAACGCTTCGCAGGGGCACTACTTCACGCGGCCGGAGCTCTACGAGCGGGACCGGGACCTGTTCAAGAAGTACGTGCCGCTGTGCAAGCTCGTTGCGGAGGCCGGCTGGGAACCGATTACGCTGGCCCGCTCGGGCATTGATGGCGTCCACGTCGAGCGGTTCGGCGACCGATACCTGACGGTCTTCAACGACACCGACCGCCGCCAGGACGTCGCTCTCACAGTCGAGATGCATGTCCAGCGGATCACCAGGCTTGTGGGTGCAAGTGAGATTGGTTTTGTCGACGGCAAAGTCACGTTGACGCTCGAAGCTCAGGATGTTGCGGTTCTTCAACTGCTCGACGATTGACGCCGGCTCGGAAAACAAGTATCACCACACGCACGTGCGAATCGGATGTCGAGCCTGTGAGTGCGGGTCCTATCGGTCCCAGAGGTCGGATTCGTCCCATTCTGTCCTGTCATTGGAAGGGTTTGCACTATGTCGCGTAGCCACATGATTGGATTGCTGCTTGCCGCATCCTTGTGTCTGACCTGCGCCGCCCAGCCGCAACAGGGCGGCGGCCGCCCGGGCTTCGAGAATTTCATCCGTTGCGATGGCGACACGCTCAAGGACGGCGACCGCGAGTTCCGGTTCCTCTCCTTCAACATCCCCAACCTGCACTTCGTCGAAGACGACATGCGGTTCGATTGCCGCATGCCGTTCCGATTCCCCGACGACTTCGAGATCGACGACGCCCTCGGGACCATCGAGCAGATGGGCGGGCAGGTCGTTCGCACGTACACGCTGGCGGTGAAGAAGGCGGACGACCCCGCCGACCAGCCGCGGTATATCCTGGGACCGGGCCGGTTCAACGAAGAGGCTTTTGCGGCTCTCGACCGCGTGATCGCCGCCGCCCACAAGCACCACGTCCGGCTGATCCTGCCTTTCATCGACCAATGGAGCTGGTGGGGTGGGACCGCGGAACTGGCGGCCTTCCGGGGCAAGAAGGCCGAGGAGATCTGGACCGATCCGCAACTGATCCAGGACTACAAGGACATCATCACGTACGTGCTGACCCGCAAGAACACCGTCACCGGCGTGGTCTATCGCGACGACAAGGCGATCCTGGCATGGGAGACGGGCAACGAGCTGAAGTCGCCCGCCGCGTGGGTCCAGCAGATCGCCGCCCACATCAAAAGCCTCGACTCCAACCATCTGGTTCTCGACGGCACGCATCGCGAGGTTCTGCTCCAGTCGTCGCTGGACGATGCGAACGTCGACTTTGTCACGACGCACCACTACGAGAAGGACCCGCGGGCGATGATCGCCCACCTTCGCCAAAGCGCGAAGATGGCCAGGGGCAAGAAGCCCTATTTCCTGGGCGAATTCGGCTTCCTCGGCACCGACGCTCTCTGTGCCGTGATGGACGCCGCCATCGAGGAGAAACTCGCCGGGGCGTTGCTCTGGAGCCTGCGATACCGGTCCCGCGAGGGCGGATTCTACTGGCATCACGAGCCGGCCGGCGGCGATTACTTCAAGGCCTATCACTGGCCGGGCTTTCCCATCGGCGAAGTATTCGATGAACGCGGGTTGATGCGTCGCATGCGGGAGCGGGCGTTCGCCATCCAGGGCCTGACGGCGCCGGCGTTGCCCAAGCCCGCGGCCCCGAAGCTCCTGGCGGTGAGCGAAGGGGCTCAGATGAGCTGGCAAGGTTCCGTCGGGGCTGAATGCTACGATGTCGAGCGGGCGGAGGCGTCCCAGGGCCCGTGGACTACAGTCGGCGCCGGCGTGTGCGAAGCCCAGGCCCAGTATCGCCCGCTATTCGCCGATGAATCGGTCCGGCCGGGCGGGCGGTACTTCTATCGCGTGATCGCCCGCAATGCATCGGGGTTGTCCGAGCCGTCGAACGTGGTCGGGCCTGTCCGAGCGACCCATCGCACGTTGGTCGACGAGTTGTGGAACGATTCGCGGATCTTCCTGAAGGAGGGCAAGCTCGCGTTCGCACAGAACGAGGCCCGCAAGTTCAAGGAGGACTGCCACCGGCTCGCCGGCGTCGCGAAGAGTTCCGTGGTTTACTACGTTCCAGGCGGCATTCGCGCGGTCCGAGCGTTTCTCTTCACACAGTCGGATCAGCCCGCCGTTCGTATGCTCTTGTCCAAGGATGGGACGACTTTCGAGCCGGTGGAAACGAAAACCGAGGGCACGATGACCCATGGCGGTGACGCGTACGGTTTCTGGAAGGCCCAAGTTTGTAGTGTGCCCGTAAGGGCATCTCCTTCTGCAGAGAAGATAACGCCTGACGGCGTTACTACAAACGGCGACTACGTGAAGATCGAATTCCTGACCGAAGCGCAACTTTCGAGAGTTGAGATCGACTATGGCCGAATGGACTGACGAACAATTTGTCGCGAGCGTTCGCGAGGAGCTGTTGAGCGACATCCTGCCGTTCTGGCGCAGCCGGACGGTTGACCAGCGGCGAGGCGGCTTCATCGGCGAGATGGCCAACGATCTGCGAATTCAGGACGGTGCGTCCAAGGGTCTGATCCTCAACGCCCGCATTCTCTGGTCGTTCTCCGCGTTCTATCGGCACACGCAGGACGAGCGGGATCGGGCTCTGGCCCGGCGGGCTTATGAGTACCTGACCGAGCGTTTTCTGGACAAACAGCACGGCGGCTACTTTTGGGAACTTGACCCGGACGGGGCCGTGCTCGACGACAAAAAGAAGATTTACGGCCAGGCGTTCTGCATCTACGCGCTGGCGGAGTACTCCCGCGCATTCAACGAGCCTGCGGCGGTGAAGCAGGCGAGGGATGTCTTCGATCTCATCGAGGTCTACGCTTCGGACACCCAATACGGCGGATACCTGGAGGTGATGTCGCGAGATTGGCGGCCCTGCGAGGACATGCGGCTTAGCGACAAGGACCTGAACGAAAAGAAGTCCATGAACAACCACCTTCATGTCCTGGAAGGGTACACGAATCTGGTTCGCGTGTTGCCCGAGCCGCCCATTGCCGAGCGACTCCGAGACCTGATCGAAGTGTTCTGCCAGCACATCGTCAATCCCGAGCGGACCCACTTTCAGCATTTCTTCGACGAGGCATGGACCCCCAAGTCCGACAGCTACACGTTCGGCCACGACATCGAAGGCAGTTGGCTGTTGTGCGAGGCGGCCGACGTGCTCGGCAGCGAGAGACTCTCGGAACTGGTCCGGTCCCTGGTTACGAAGATGGCCCGGGCCGTGCTCGACGAGGGGCTCGACCACGACGGCGGGCTCTTCTATGAAGGCCGCGGCGGGCAGATCATCAATCCGAACAAAGAGTGGTGGCCGCAGGCCGAAGCGGTCGTCGGCTTCTACAACGCCTGGCAGCTCACGGGAGACGCCGCGTTTCGCGAGGCCGCCGTGCGGTGTTGGCGGTTCATCCAGGACCGGGTGGTGGATCGCGAGCGAGGAGAATGGTTCTGGTGCATCCGGTCCGACGGCGCGCCGGACCCGGCCCAGCCCAAAGTCTCCGCGTGGAAAGGCCCGTACCACAACGGACGGTGCTGTTTAGAAATGATTCGTCGCTCGTCGTTCGTCGCGCGTCCCTCGGCAGGGAACACGAGCGACGAGGGACGCGCGACGAGCGACGATACTCAGGAGAATCACGGATGACACACGAGCAGTTCGACGCACGGTTGCGACAGTTGATCGCGGAATATGAAGCTTTGATCCAGCGGCCCAACCGCGCCAGTCTCGACAGCAACGGCGTGTTCGAGCGGTATGAGAACCCGGTGCTCACGGCCGAGCATGCGCCAGTCTTCTGGCGATACGACCTGAACCACGCGACGAATCCGCACCTCATGGAGCGGCTGGGAATCAACGCCGCGTTCAATCCCGGGGCCATCGATCTGGACGGCAGATACCTCCTGGTCGCCCGCGTGGAGGGCGCCGACCGCAAGAGCTTCTTCGCGGTGGCCGAGAGCCCTAACGGCATCGACCGGTTCCGGTTCTGGGACTGTCCGGTTGTGATGCCCGAGACGAGCGATCCCGACGTCAACGTCTACGACATGCGTCTGGTCCGCCATCAGGACGGCTGGATCTACGGCCTGTTCTGCACGGAACGCAAAGACCCCATGGCCCCGCGAGGGGACCTCTCTTCCGCGGTCGCACAGTGCGGCATCGCGCGGACCAGGGACCTCAAGACCTGGCAGCGGCTTGATGACCTCAAGACCCGCTCGCCCCAGCAGCGAAACGTCGTGCTGCACCCCGAATTCATCCATGGCAAGTACGGCTTCTACACGCGGCCGCAGGACGGCTTCATCGCGGCCGGCTCCGGCGGCGGTATCGGCTGGGCGGTGGCGGACAACATCGAGCACGCCGTGCTCGGCCAGGAGAAGATCGTCCAGGACCGCAAGTACCATACTATCAACGAAGTGAAGAATGGTTTGGGCCCGGCGCCGATCAAGACTGCCGAGGGCTGGCTGCATCTGGCTCACGGCGTGCGGAACACCGCGGCGGGCCTTCGCTACGTCCTGTACTGTTTCATGACCTCGCTCGAAGACCCGAGCCAGCTCACGCACGAGCCCGGCGGTTATCTGCTCGCTCCCCGCGGCATCGAGCGGGTGGGCGACGTCTCGAACGTCACGTTCTCCAACGGCTGGATCGCCCGGCCCAACGGCCAGATCTTCCTGTACTACGCCTCCAGCGACACTCGCTGTCACGTCGCGACCACGACGGTCGAGAAGCTGGTCGACTACTGCATGCACACCCCGAAGGACCCGCTGCGGTCCGCGGCCTGCGTGCAGCAGCGGATCGAGCTGATCGAGCGAAACCTGAAGATCATGCCGAAACCGTAACGCTCAGATTCTTGCGATATCCGCGGCGCAGTTGGTCAGCGTGCCGGCATTGACGCCGACCAGGCCGTCGCCTTTCCCGCCGTCGATGATGCCCGATGCGGAGCAATCCGAGATCGTCCCGGCGTTGAACCCGGCCAGGATGCCGACGGCACTGCTCTTGCCGGTCCCGCCTTCCACGTCAGCCTTCAGGAGATGGAGATTCGCGATCCGGCCCTCCTCGGCGACCAGGCCGAACAGACCCACGAAGTTGTGCTTCGCATCGGTGTGGCGGATCGTCAGGTTGCGAATGACGTGCCCCTGGCCGTCGAAGGAGCCGGCAAAGGGGACGCCCTGGAAGTCGCTCTCCAAGTCGTTCACGTCCGGGGCGATCAAGGCCATGGAGTACATTCTGCCGATCATGTCCAGGTCGGCCGTCAGCACGAAGCACTTGTCCCAGAGTTCGGGATGCCCGGTCAACGCCTCCAATTGGCCGGCGGTTTCGATCTGGTAAGGATTGGCCGAGGCGCCGTCGCCCGCGTTCGTTGCCCAGTCATAGGGCTGTCCGTCGCTCACGATCAGGTCCACCGCGGTGCCCAGGAGGGCCGCTCCATAGGGCTCCGCATGGATGACGCAGCCGGCGGGGACGGCCGGATCGAAGTCATAGAGGATCTCCCCCGGCACGAAGCCGGCGGCGGTCAGCGTCGCTTCCGCCTCGGCCAGCGGCAATCCCGCCACGTAGGGGATTGCGTGCAGGTCGGTGGCCTCGGTTTGCCAGGCCAGGACCGGATAGGCGTCTTCCGGCATGAACCACTGGTCGGTCGCGGCCTCCTCGCCGATCCCCAGAAAATCCCAACCCACGAAACTGGCCTGTTGCTTCATCTCATGGCTCGTCAGCGGCGTCCCGGCGCCGTTGTCCGGCCCGCTGCCTTCGGGCGGAGCGAGGAAGTAGCAGTTGTCCGGGGCATTACCGCGGCCGAGGAGCCCGCCGACATACAGACTGTCGTCGCCGCCCGTCACCTGCGTGATGGAGTAGCTGGTGATGACAGCGCCGTCGGAACCGTTCCGTCCCACCAGTCCTCCGACATATTCGCCGCCTGTGACGCTGCCGGTCGAGTAGCAGGATTCGATCACGCCGTAATTCTCGCCCGCCAGCCCGCCGATGGTGCTGTCGTACGCTAGGACCGTCCCGCTCGCATAGCAGGAAGCGATCTTGCCGCCGTTGGACCCTGCCAGGCCGCCGACCCATGACAGCAGTC
>CALMMH010001045.1 GCA_937868145.1 uncultured Phycisphaerales bacterium | reverse complement strand
GGCGAGTTGTGAATTGCCGGCGTTTCGCACGAGCAGGTACAGGACGCCGCCCACGCAGAGCATGCCGCCGGCCTTGAGTCCGGCCTCGCCCTGCCCGACTTTCTCCCCGGTCCGGCTGCGGATGTTGACGCCTGTGAAGTCATCCGGCCCCCCACTGATTCTTGCGAAGCCCAGGCTGAGCTTCTTGTCCACTCCCGGCTCAAAGCCGGAGCCGTCGCCATAGGCGGTGTAGAGGTTGTCGTCGTCGGCCCAGGTCATCGGCCAGTTGTCGCTGCCTTCGGCCTTGCGGCGAATGCTGTCCGCAGGCGACCACTCGATTCCCTGGATGACTTCGCTGGCCGGGCATGGCGCACCGGGCCATCTGCCTCGGTCCTGAACCGACATCGCAATCGCTTCGATGAAGGGCTCTATCGGCGCGTAGTGCGAGGCCCCCGCCGTTCTCGGGAAGGACTTGCCCGTCCGCGAGGCGACGACATCCAGGGAGGGGATGACCACGATCAGGCTGTCGTACAGACCCCAGGACCAGTATGCGTCCCGGAGGACGTTCCTCATCGCGCCGTCGTTGTTGTTCCACCAGAGCAGGCCGTAATGATCGGAGGCGTCGCCGTAGTCCTCGGGCTTGAGCACAGGCAGACCCCGCACGCCATACGGCGTGGTCCTGGCGGCGTCGACGAACCACGAGGGAATGATCTGCGTGTCCCTCCATCGGCCGCTGCGGAGGTAGAGATAGCCGATGCGAGCCATCGCGTCGACGTTGGCGGAAATCCCAGAGCCGAACTCGCGGCGAGCCACTGCCCCGATCTCCCTGGGCCGATACGAATTTGCCCGCCAGGTAAGGTCGTCGCGGACGATTCCGAGAGGGGCAAAGACTCGCTCGAACATCAGTTCCCGCAGGTCCCGGCCGTAGACGAGCGTGACACATTCGGCCAGCCAGTTGGGGCCGCCGTCGCTGTACGACCATTTCGTCCCGGGCTCGAAGAGCAATTCGGTGTAGCCGCCGGGCTTGTCGAAGCCGGCGGTCTGCGTCGCCAAGTGGAAGAGCGTGATCTTGGCGAGTCCGGCACGGTTCTTGTTGGTCTCTGGCGGCGCGTCGAAATCCGGATGGTATTTCGACGCCGGATCATGGAGGCTCTGGAACTTGCCGTCGATCAGAGCCAGTCCGACAGCGGTGACTCCGATGGCCTTCGTAGAGGACTTTAGGTCGTAAATCTGCCCCTGATCACCCCACTGCGCGACGATCTTTCCGTGTCGGGTGATCAAACCCGAGCCATCGCCCGTCAGAGCATAGTCGCGAGCTCTGGCCAGCAGCGAAGGGTCCATTCCAAGTTCTTGGGCAGTAACCGTTTGCCACCGCTCCTCCGGCCATATTCCCTCACGCCCCAGCCCAAGAGCACAGGAGTATCCCAGGAGAACGATCCATATGCCAAGAACAAGCAGTCGGCTACGGTCTCCGGTTCCGGCCATCGCGTTTCTCCAAACGAAAACATGCCGAACTCTTGTTCGGCATGTCTGTTTCGCAGATGCAGGTGCGCACTGACTCCGCGCCGGGCAGTCGTCCGGTGGGAGCGGAGTCGGCTTACTTGCCGGCCTTCGCGCCACCCTTGGCGGGTGCGGCAGCGGCGGCAGGAGCAGCCGGAGCGGCGGCGCCGGGAGCGGCTCCTTCAGCTGTGGCAGCTTCGCCTTCGGCCTTGGCTTTCTTACCGGCCGCGCTCTTGCGATGAGCGACCTTCGGCAGGCCCGTCACCGGATCGCCTTCGTTCCATCGCTCCTCATCCTTGAGGACGTCGATGCGTTCGGCACGAGTCAACACGTTTCGGTGCCGAACCAAAGCGTTCTTCAGCTTCAAAGAAGGATCTATGGACATTTCTTGTTTCTCCTGTTATCTGATTTTCATTCCATAAGCGTCACTGAAGTATTTCGGTGCAAACGATTCATAACCCGATGGAGCCTTGCCCTTGTACTGGGCTCCCACCTCAGTGATTCTCTGTTTCATCTTAAAGCCGTTCGTTCCCGCAATCTGCGGGTTTCCGAACGCATCTGCCGTCACCAACAAGAAACCGTCGCCTGACGGGAGGACGCTGGCGTTGAGGTTGTTCGTTGCGAAATACTTCCGCAGGTCAACCAGCGACACCGGGCCAAGATTGATCCCGTTTTCCCGAAAATGCTGAATAACGGGCCCGAAGTCTTCCTGCCGTTTGTACTGAGCCAGAACGATCCAGTGGTCGCCCTGCACCGCGGCCGACGCGGCGTCGATCGCGGGCGCGGCCGCGCCGCCGCCGTCGATCGCACCCGCGGGCGGCGGCTTCACCGCCTTGTCGCCACCCTTCGACTTACAACCAAACGCGGCGACGATCGCCGCCGACACCAGGACCAGGAGTGTGTGCTTCATCGGCTTGCGCCGAATCTAACCCCAGACCTGGCCTGGATTGACCCGGGATCGCGCCGGGATTGTGTCCGAGGACAAGGCGCGGCCGAGGAGCGGAGGGGAGTGT
>CALMMH010001044.1 GCA_937868145.1 uncultured Phycisphaerales bacterium | reverse complement strand
GGCCGGCGTGGGGACCCGGCCCTCCTTCCAACTCAGCTATCTCTCTCTACGACAACGGTTTAAGGTGTTTCTGGGCTTGCCGCCTGTGGGACCGGAATGAGAGGTGCGTTCGGCGTCAGTTGAATCCGGCCGGATTCCTTGGCCCATTGCTCCCATGCGGCGATCGCCCGTTCCTTCTCTTGGTCGCTGCCGTTCGGATCGAAGCCGAAGTTCTGTCCCGTGAGGATTCGCAGACGGTTGATCATCTGGGTGAACCCGCGGATCGAACCGTGCCGGGCCGGTAAGAATCTATTATCAGGATTGCCTGCCGAATCTTTCTTGACTTGAAGAATGAAACGATGTATTTTCTTGCATTTCCCGAACGCGGGGAACGTACGGCCCTGCTTTGACGACGGTTGCTTCTTACGAATCGACCGGTCATCGCCAGGCGCCCGTCGCGGATTTCGGATCGTGGATGTTGGGCGGCCGCCAGGGCTTGGTCCACGATCTTCCATCCCCCAAATGTGGACAGAGCCCATGAGCCCTTCAGTTTTGGCTGAAGCGGCGAAATGAGTTGAGAATAACGTAGAAGGAGAAGTCCAGAATGAAAGAGTCAGCGGTGGAAAAGAACAGAAACATGCACGACCTTGTGGAAGGTCCCGCAGGGTATCTGGAGCGCGGCTGGGTTATCGCGAACCATAAGCTCGTGTCGTTCCATGCCGCATTTATTTCGTCGGTCCTCAGCTTGCCAGCTGCCGAACTGACCGAGCGGGCCGCCGCAGGCGAGAATATCAAGTCCGTGGTGCTCAGCTTCATGTTCTCGCCGTTCCATATGGAACTGTGGATCTCTCTGGCGGTCCTCTACCTGTCGTGGCATATCGCCATCGCCATTCACGAGATGGGCCACTTCCTGACGGCCGCCAAGCTGACGGCCTTGAACAAGGATTCGCAGGAAAAGGCCGACGCGGCCCTGGCCAGCGGAAACAAGTTCGGCTACTACGCCAAGATGCTCGCTTTGATTCCGTGGGGCAAGTTCTACGGCGTCAGGAAAGAGAACGGCAACTTCGCTCCCGATGCTCCGTACAACCTGGCCGTGGCCGCCTCGGCGCCGGTCTGGAGCCAGTGGCTGGCCACGATCTGCCTGCCGATTGCCGCCTTCTTCATTGGCGTGGGCTTGCTGGCAGCGCAGGATTGGATGATCTACATCGGCCGGTTCTTCCTGGCCCCCGGCGTAGTTGGTCTGCTCGACAGGCTGCTGGCCGACCCGGGCAAGCTGAAAGAATTCCGCAACCGCGAGAAGGCCGCCGCCGAGGCTGCCGCCCGCGCCGCTGCGATCGCCGCTTCCGGCGAGGCTTGGCCGGCCCGCGTCGCCCAGGTCAAGAAGACGATGCTCACCACTCGTATGCAGCAGGTCACGCTGAAGGACGGGAGCCGCGTCACCGCCCCCTGGCAGTATCGTAACTGCGCCATGGGCGGCCGGCACACCGAGAAGGAGTATCCCGAGAGCAACATCAGCATGCAGGAAAGCATGTTCATGCCCCTCTCGGCCAAGACCTACGAAGACTCGCAGGAAATGACGGTGAAGCTCCAGTCCCGTCTGAAGGAAATCATCGAGTCCGCCCCGGGAGCCAAAGTGATGGGCGTCGGTCTCGAAGGCGGCATCGCCCCCTACATCGACAAAGAGCCCACCGACCAGGTGCCCGAGCAGCGTATGTGGCGCTTTATGAAGCAGGCCATTCTCGACTGCGAGTTGGTGCCCGGCGTCGACGTCGCGATCGCTCTGGACCCCGCCTGCTCCGAGCTTGAGAACGCCTATCGCGAGGAACGCGGCGAGCCGGATTCCATCGGCATGTACCGCTTCTGGCGCGACAAGGGCAAGGTCGAGATGAGCCGCGACCAGATGCTCAACCTGTTCAAGCAATCCATGGAACAGGGCATTCCGATCCTCTCCATCGAGGACGGCTTCGGCGAACGCGACCACCAGGGTTGGCAGAACATGATGAAGGAGCTTGGCGACAAGATCTTCGTCATCGGCGACGACCTGGTCACGACGAAGGACTCGAACATCGAAAAGTGCGCCAAGAACGGCGAAATCAACGCCTCTCTGATCAAGGCCAACCAGATCGGCACCGTTACCGAGACCGTGCTGGCCATGCTGACCTCCCTGGGCTACGGCGCTGAACTGGTGGTTTCCCACCGGTCCAAGAGCCCGAACGACCCGTTCGAAGCGGAAATCGCGACCGCGATGAACGCCGTAGGCTTGAAGTGCGGCGGCGGCGCCAACACCGAGCGTCTGCAAAAGTACGGCCGCGTCATGGAAATTCTGGCCCTGGCGCGCACTTCGCAGCGTGAGATGACCGACAAAGAGCGTAAAGAGGCCCAGGAAACCATCAAGGAACTGGTGAAGGCTCTGACCGGCCAGGACGTCACGCTGAAGGCCGACGCCGGCGACATCGATATCACCGGCCTGTTCATCAAGATGCTCGCCATCGAGGCCGTCAGCGGCACCGAAGAGGCCACCAACGCGGGTATCCCCTCAGCGGCCGCCAGCTTGTTCCTCGGAAGGACCGGCATCATCCGCTTCAAGGGCTCGACGCCTCTGGGCACCAGCGCCGGCGAGGACGAGGCTATCCACTATGTGGACAGCATCATCGAGCCGTCGGAGTCCACGAAGAAGTATCCGGACCTGTTCAAGGCCACCGCAGACGGCACGTTCCGATTCAAGAAGGATGTCAAGGCCGACGCCATTCGCTCGAAGAACGACGAGAAGCTGACGGCCCTCTGGAAGAAGTCCCGACGGTATGACGGCAAGGGTTGCATGGACGCCGTCAGCCACATCGAAGGCGTTCTGGCCAAGGCGTTTGTCGGCCGCAAACTCGCCAAACTCGGCACTCTGCTCGACACCGACAAGGAACTGCTGGGTCTGGAACTGGCCGAGGCGCTTCGCGTCGGTCGGATTCCGCAAAGCGCGACCAAAGAGCAGAAGATTCAGGCCATGCAGCGCAAGGGCGTCCTCGGCATGAACGCCATCCTGTCGATGTCGCTGGCTCTGGGACGGGCGGTTGCCGCCGGTCAGGGCAGGGAGCTCTGGCAGCTCATTCGCGACATGTCCTCGGACACGATGTCCAAGTTCGTGGCCGCCAACGCCAAGGGCGAAAAGAGAAGCGCCGCGGACCTGAAGAAGATGGATTACGATCAACTCCAGGCCCTGTATCGCAAGACCGCTTCCGAGGCCATCAAAGAAGGCAAGACCCTGTACGAGCTCCTGCGGGCTCAGTTGCCGGTCTACCCGGTATAAATTGCTCGATCGGAGCGCGGATTTCTGAAGATTCCCTTCAGAAAACTCCGGGCAACGACCGATAAACCCAGTAGGTTGGAGGCCCATAGGTTAGGGGCCCATGGCTGAACGGTTGGATGTGGATGCAAAACGGCAGGCGTGGCCCTCTCCAGTCGATGGAGAAGGGCCATGCCTGCCGAATTTTTTGGGGCTTGGGACCTCACGGAGGACCCGACTGCGGATCATGGAAAGGCACGGTATCCTTCGCTTCCTGGTCTTCGTGATCTTCTTCAGCAGCGGGGCCGCAGCGCTTGGCGGAGCGGTCCTGTGCGATGATTTTATTCAGTATTGCCGCAACCAGCATCTCATCAAACAGGCGGAACTGTCGATCCACAAGCTGGAATCCCTCAACGCCGAGTATGACGCGCTCCTGGAGCAACTGGAAGGCGGCAATCCCGACCTGATGAAGCGGATCGCCCCGGTTACGCTGGGGACCCGAATCGAGGACCCGAATACGGTTTACCCGAAGGCCCGGGTTCGGGAACTTGCCATCGCCCGCAAGACGCTCGGTTCGGGCGACAAAGAGCCGATGGAAGCCACCATTCCGGTATGGCTCCAGCGGTGCAGCGATCCGGCCAAGAGAATCATCCTGTTCATCTCCGGGGCCAGCCTCGTCCTGATCTCCATGGTCTGCTTCACATCCGGCCAGGACGAAGACGACGAACCCGTCCAAGCGGCCTCGACGGGTTCCTCCTCCCATTCCTGATGTAGGAATCGCGGTCTTCTGATGGAATGTCCCTGCGCTTTCAACATCAATCGACCCAGCCTCAGTTCCGGATGACAGTCTGGAGCGTCAGGGTTGTTCTTCGGCGAGGATGCGCCAGAGGTTTCTCACGTTGCGCTCTTGCCCGCCGTAGGGTTTCGTCCAGGGTCAGGCCCTGGTTGCGGGCGGCCTGGACTTCCGTGAGCATCCTCTGGTAGTAATCGCGGATGGGCGGGAGGGCCCTGCGGGTCAGCGGCGGGCTGTGCCCCGGGATCACGCGATCGATCTTCACGCCGTCGGCGAGGAGGCCGTCCAGTACGCGGATGAAGCGGTGCACGTCTTCGAGTCGTGTTTGTTCGCCGATCTCAGGGAGATGACCTTGCTGATAGGCGATTGCGCCGCTGACCAGGATTCCGTCCTGGGGGATGTAGATCAGGATGTCGGAGTTGCTGTGGCCTTTGCCGAAGAAGATCAGCTTCAGTGTGAGGTCGCCCAAATCCAGCGTGTATGTGTCGGCAAACGTGAGCGTCGGCTTGGCGACCTCGTAACCTTCCTGCAAGTCCTGCACGAACAGCTTGTAAAACACGAGATCGCTGCAGATGAGCTTTGCAGCCGCGGAATTGGCGGCATAGCGGGGCAGTGCGGCCTGCAGGTCGCGAAGGATCGTGTCGTAACGCTCAAGTTCCCGGCGTTTTCGGTCCGGATCGGTTTGTCGGTGGATCAGCCACTCCATGTCCTCGGCCAGGTTGTCGTGTCCGATGATCGTCGCGCCTTGGAACAGGCTGTTGCCGCTGCAATGGTTGTCGTGGGCGTGCGTGTTGATGACGTAGGCCCAGTCGTTGCGGTGGAACGTCACCTCGATCCTGTCCTTCATGGGCGACATGAGCCGCGGCGAGGCCTCCGTGTCGATGATCACCAAGCCAGTGATGTTGCCTCTGGTCAGGTTCCGGCACGGCGGGCATTCGCCTCTGTCGCGCTTCCCGGAAACAAAAAAGGCTGGCAACCGTAAACGATTGTCAGCCTGATACTTACAGCAGTGGGCAGGACTGGAGTCGAACCAGCGACACACGGATTTTCAGTCCGTTGCTCTACCAACTGAGCTACCTACCCATATGAGCGTAGCTCTAGTTTAGCACAAATCCACCTCCATGCAAGCAATTTAGTCGGTTCGGCCACGTTTTTCATGGTGCAAAATCGAGCCATCCGGGACCTCAACCGACGACGCCTGTGTCTTGTTCTGTCGGGACTTTTTACAGACCATTTACAAACGTCCGTCGGGATTCTAGCCTATACTTAAGTGTGACAGGACTCCTATGGAATTACAGGCGCACATTCTGGTGGTCGAGGACGAGCCGGCGATCCGGACGGCGATGATGGAT